>JADGGF010000077.1 GCA_019690055.1 Micromonosporaceae bacterium | reverse complement strand
GCGGAGACGGCCGGGCTCGGAGCGACCTTTGTGGACAGTGCCTGACCAGTGGCGGGCGGGACAGAAGCCGCCGAGGGCGGGGCAGGGTCGGCGAACACGCGGCTGAGCACACGGGCGTACATCCGGGTCGGGCTCGACTTCGTCAGCGGCTTCACCGCCCCCGGCAATGGCCCGAGCGAGACGACGAACGGAAGCAGGCGCTCGTAAACGGCCTGGGCGCTCGCGGGACGATCCTCCGGCTTCTTCTCCAAAAGGTGCAGCACCAACCGCTCCAGCTCGGCCGGCACATCCGGCCGGAGGCTGCGCAACGGGCCGGGTGGTTCGCTGACCTGCTGGCTCATCAGCGAATACGACGTCGTCCCCACAAACACGGGCCGGCCGGAGAGCGCCTCGTGCAGCGTGCACCCCAGGGCGTAGAGGTCGGTCTGCGGCGTGCTCATCGCCGCCATCACCTGCTCCGGCGCCATGTAGGCCGGGGTTCCCAACGGTTCCCCGCTGGCGGTGATGCGCGAGAAGTCGGCGAGGTTGGGCCCCGTGGCCAGCCCGAAGTCGATCACCTTGACGGCGCCCTCGGTGTCGAGCATGACATTGCTCGGCTTCAGGTCACGGTGGACCAGCGACGCCTCGTGGGCGGCCGCGAGCACGGCACAGATCTGAGCCCCGATCCCGGCCACCCACCCGATCGGCAGCGGCCCCTGCTCGGCGATGAGGTCCTTGAGGCTGATGCCGCGGATGCGCTGCATCACCAGGTACGGCCGTTCCTCGTGCATCCCCACGTCGTAGACGGCGGGCACGCCCGGGTGGGACAGCCCCGCCATGACGCGAGACTCGCGGACGAAGCGCTTGATGAAGGCCTCATCGGGCACGCCGCTGGGGAACCGTACGATCTTCACCGCGACCTCGCGGTCGAGCCGGGTGTCCCGCCCGAACCAGATCTCGCCCATGCCCCCGCGGGCAAACGGCAGATCCTCCAGCTCAAACCGGCCATTGATCACCGTTCGCCTGGACACCTCACCCTCCCGCATCGCGCAGCGACCATCAACGGTAATCGACGTCGGTTGCGGACCATCCGCCGGCCGAGGCATTACCCGACGCGCAGCCGCTCCAGAATTCCCTGGGCCTTCAGCTCGTCGATGTGCTCGGCCGCCCGCCGCGGCGCGCTTCCGCCCCGCACCAGCAGGCCGGCCTCAATGTTCTTGCTCACCCCCGACTGGGTGAGGTTGGCGCTGGAGACCAACAGCGCGGTCCGGTCGGCGATGGCCACCTTCGCGTGCATCTTCGCGGACTCCTCGGTGCGATGCTGCGGCGGCCAGTGCCACAGCTCGATGCCGGCAACCGAGGCGAAGGCGGCGGCCGGCTCGGCGCCGGAGAGCGCACTGCCCGCGCCCGCCAGGGTCTCGACCACGACGCTGACCGTCACCCCGCGCGCCACCGCCGCCGCGATCTCGTCGAGCAGCGGCTGGTACGGCTTGGCGGAGTAGGTGACCAGGATCAGTTCGCGGGTGGCCGCGCTCGCGAGTTCGATGAGCACCTGGGCGGTCGCCCGGACGGGCACGCGGAACGTGTGCGGTCCACTCCACACCGGGTCGATCTGCACCTGGGCTGTCGCCTGCGCGTGCCCGTCGGCGAGTCCGCGCAGGTAGGCCGCCGCGAGCGCGTCCGGTACGGCGTCGGCCTGCTGGGCCTTCAGCAGGGTCGCCGCGACCTCCTCGAATCCCGGCCCGGGCACCGAGGCGCGGGCCGCCCGGTCGGGCCAGCCCTCGGCGATGCGGGCCGCCAAGGTGCGCAGCCCGCTCGGCCCGAGGACTCGTACGGCCGCCTCGGCCGCGGCTTCGAAGGCGTTCACAGCGGTTCCGGGTACAGGGCCAGGGTCGGATCATCGATGGGCACGACGAAGCGCCGGTCCAGGAACCGGTTGCCCCGCTCGCAGGTCGTCTCAGAGACGAACAGGCAGACGTGGCAGGCGGCACCGTGCAGGGTGTCGTCGTGGGGCAGCCGTTCGGCGCACAGCGGGTCGGACGAGCAGTGCAGCGCATCGGCGAGGGCCCGCCGCGTCAGGCGTGCCAACGATTCGGGCTCGGCGAGCGACACGAGGCCGCCGAGCGTGCCCTCGGCGTCGGGCACCGCCGTGTAGATGAGGATGCCGGCCCGCGCATCGTCGTCGGTGCTGGTGTAGATGCGCTCGGTGAGGCTGGCCGAGCTGTATCCACACTCGAGCGCGATGGTCCGGATCAGCAGATGCGACAACGTGTGCAGGGCGATGTAGCGCGCGCCGGGCCACAGGCGCATGTCGTCGAAGGGGCCGGGAATCCGGTCCGACCGGCGGTTGCGCCGGAACTGTGCGTAGGCGGCCTTGTGGGCCTCAAGCGCCTTCGATGCGCTCACGCGCTGCTCCCAGTCGATGAGCAGGTCCTCGGACAGGCGCAGGAAGATGCCCTCGCCGCGGACTTCGCTGGCCGGAACCCAGTCCGGCGTCTCGCGCGACAATGGCGCCCGGGTCACGAGGTCCGGGTCCTCCGGGTCAGGCGCGTCGAGGCGGGTGAAGCCGACCAACGCCCGCACCTCCCGCAGGCGCTCGACCTGAAGCACGCTGGCGTAGTGCCCCTTGAGTGCGTCGGGGACGTCGACCGCGTGCAACGCGAAATCCTCGGTCGGATCTGGCAGCGGCGTGGTCGAGAAGATCTGCCACTCGGGCGTGCGCAGGTCCGGATACCCGTCCTCGGTGTCACCGTGAGCGGGCCGGTTGCGGTGGGCCTCGACAGCTTGATAGATCTCCTCGTCCGTCCACTGTGCTAGGTCGCGGAACGCCGGCACGTTGGCCCGGGCGTACGGGTACATCGCCAGCGGCAGGCCGTCCAGCGCGGCCCAATGTTGCTCGACTCGAGTCTGCAACTCGCTCGCCCCGGTCCTCGGCACAGCGAGCGCCGCCAACGTCTGCGCGAACCACTGGTTGGACGCGCCAACGACGAGCAGCCGGACCTCGGCCTGGCAGCCGTTGGGCTGGAACGTGCCCAAATGCGGGTGGCGGCCGCGGCAGGCGGGCAGCTTGCCGACGCCCCGGGCCAGGAACACCTCGCGCAGGTTGCGCGTCGCGCCGCAACTGCGGCACTCGATCGCCACGTTGGCGCCGAGGTTGCCGCCCCGGTCATCCATCCGCAACCGCGGGTGGCTCGAGCTCGGGCACTCGCCGCCTCGATGGACGAACTCGCGGTAAGGGAAGTCGTCGAGGTGACCAGCGGTGCAGGCGAGCACGAAGCGGGCGGCCACGGCCAGCGGCTTGCGCCGGGAGCGGGCGCAGTTCGGGTGGTAGAACCGCGCCTCGTGGGGCCTACGGGCCCGGCTGTTCTCGAAGCCGAAAACCTTCGCGTCGATCGGGGCCAACTCGTTGCAGGCCGAGCAGCGCAGCCAGCTCGGGAACGGAACCACGGGCACGCCCACGCGGGCCGCGGGCCCGCTCGGGTTCTCGTCGATGCCGTCCAGCCACGGCGCCGCCCGCAGCTCCTTGACGTTGCGGGATACTAGCGTCCGGACGGCCGCGAGAAGCCGCGGCTCGGTGATCGGCGCAAAGTCGGGAATCCCCGTGTAGTTCCAGTCGTCGAGGCCCCGCACAAGCACCGAGAAGTTCGGCAGGTCCAGCAGCGCGCCGACACCGCTGGTGTACATGAGGTGGCTCGGCCGGACCGCGCCCACGCGCCGGAAGTGGGTCTGCGCCATCAGGCGGCACCTCCGTCCAGAGTGGATACCCCTAGTTCGTCGCCCTCCGGTGCTTCCTCATCGGTCGCCGGCTCGACCGCCTCGCCGAACCTCCACGGTGGAGCGCCGTACAGGGGCGAGAAGATCTCCTCCCCTGCGGGCACCAGTACATTGACCTCGTTCTCGGTCTCCCGCATGGACATGCCGACGGTCATCACGTCCCACTTGCCCGAACCGGCGCGGTGCAGCAGGCCGACCAGCCGATGCCGGGTGGACTGGCTGTCCGTGTAGCCGATGCGCGCCGACCCGGTGCGCACGCGGTTCCACGCCTCCTTCACCGCAACCAGTCGGTCGCGCAGATTGCCACGACCGCGGTCGCCTGCCACCGTCTCCGCTCGGGCCAGCATGCGATCGACGACCCGCGTCACCACGGCGTCTTCGAGCGGCACGTCGTGCGCGTCGGCGTTGCGCGACCACTGCTCGTTGACGTGACGCACGGCCGCCACGAACGTGCCGGCCGCGCCCCGGTCGATCGCCCGCCGCGTGAACGGCGTGACCGACAGCGCCTCGACCTGGCGGTAGAAGGTCGCGTGGTAGTACTCGAAGTCCTCGTAGTGTGCCAGGTCCCGGGGCCGGCTCCAGTTGTAGAGGGTCACCACCAGACCGGGCCGCTTCTGGTCCCGCCCGACCCGGGAGCTGGCCTGGATGTACTCCGCGGTGTTCTTCGGTTGCCCCACGATGAGCATCAGCCCGAACCGGGACACGTCGACGCCGACCTGCAGCATCGAGGTGGCCAGGACCGCGTCGACGGGGGTCTTTTCTCCCTCCTGGTCCCCCTCCTGCCGGTTGTAGAACCGCCGCGCCACGGGGTGGAGCGAGATCTTCGGGTTTGAGGTCGTACGGTTGGCCAGCGCCCGGCGCATCTCGTCGTTGATGGCTCGGCGGCGGCCGGTGGTGTCCAGCTCCTGGTCGAAGCCCACTTCGAGCCGTTTGAGCGCTTCGCTGATGTCAGCCGAGGATATGCGCGACGTCAGCTCCGAGATGGTCAGCATGCCGGTGGCGGTGACGATGCGATTGGAGAGCCCGCGGGCCCGCCCGTGGGTCCGGATGCGCGTCGTGACGTCGTCGTCGAGGTACCGGCGCATGCCGGCGAGCTCACGGGTGGCGTTGAAGTAGCCGACGAGCGTCATGTAGGGGTCGGCTGGGGCGCCGTACGTGTCGAAGAGCGTCTGTCCGGCGAGCAGCAGGATCTCCGCGAGTCGAATCTCGGCCGCCTTGAGCCGGGTTCCGTGAGCGCAGACCCCGAGGTAGCGCCGACCCGGTTGATCGGGCGTGACCGGGACCTGCCGGCTGAAGAACGTGTCATCGACGTCAATCACCGGTGGCGGGAAGACGGCGAGGTCCCGGCCGAAGACGCCGAGCACCTGGGCCGCCGCCCGCTTGGTGGTGGCGGTCGATGCCACGATCTTCGGACCGGTCGCGGCTCCGCTGGGCAGCTCCCACGTGCACAGCTCGTCCACGGCCGCTTCGAAGAGCCCGACCGTGGTCCCTAGCGCCCCGGAGATGAGGTGCAACTCGTCCTGGATGATGAGATCCGGTGGCCGCAGCCGGGGCACGGGTCGGCTGGTGACGGCCGCGTGATGGTCTTTCTGCCGGTGCCGTCCGCTGCAGCTCGTTCGCTCGTCCAGGTCGTCGTGCCGGTAGCCGTGCCGCGGGCACCATTCCCTGACCCGTCCGAAGAGCATGCCCGCGAAGCCACGCCACGGGAGCTGGGCGAGCTTGTCCACCGTGGCGATGACGAGGCTGGGCAGCAGGCGGTAGATCTCCTCGTCGACGGTGAGGATGGGCAGCCCTTCCGCGGACTGCGTCCGGGAGAACGGGCACGCGTCGGCGCCCTCGGCTCGGGGGCAGAAGAGCAGGACCCGACGCGAGGTTTCGTCCGGGTGCAGGTCGCGGTGCGCCTGCAGCCGCTCGCCGCACCAGGGGCAGGCCAGGGTCTGCAGCACATTGGTCCGCTGGCCGTGGCCGGCGTCGCGGGCCTCCGCGATCTGCTTGGCCGCCTCGTCGTACCAGTTGGGCGAGACGCCGCCGCCGACCCACAGCCCGATGCGGAAGGGTTCGCCGCCCCAGGTCGCCTCGTCCTGACGGCGCAGGTACTCGGCGGCGCAGACGAGCGCGGCCGCGCGCTGGAACTGCTGGGCGGTGAGCAGCCGCAGCGTGTACCGCATGAGGACGGCCACGCCGGCCGAGCCGCTGCGGGCGTTCGCGCCAGTGCCGATGACGCCCTGGAACCGGCGGATGGCGAAGGTGTACGCGGTCAGGCCCAGGTACGCCTCGGTCTTGCCACCACCCGTGGGGAAGAAGAGCAGGTCCACAATGGCCGAACGGTCGGCCGCCCGCTCCGGGTGCCCGGGGTCGGTCAAGGCGGGCAGGTTGAGCAGCACGAAGGCGAGCTGGAACGGCCGCCACGACGCCGCCTCGGCCCCGCGCCGGTTGACCCGCTTCTCGGCCTCCACATAGGACACTTTGGTAGCCTCACGCTCCCGGCCGATCTCCGTGTGCCGGCGTTGTAGCGCCATCGCCCGGTTGGCGAAGCGGAACGCGCGCAACGCCTCGTCGTGGCGGGGTGCGGCCGGGTCGGTCAGCAGGGTGATACCGGCCCGGATGCGGTCGGCGATCCGGCGGGCGGTGAAGATCGCTGACTCGGCCGATGGTCGCAAGGGCTCCGGCACGACGGTGGGGATCTCGGCTTGGCGCTCGTCGAGCCAGGCGACGTAACCGTCGACGAGCGGAGCGAGCCCGCGCCGGAGGGTGGCGGGGTCGGCCTCGGCGAGGGCGTCCATGCTCAGCTCGACTCCGGCGAGTCGGCTGTCCGGGCCGGACGGGGCGACGGTCGCCGGCACTTCGTACGTCGGCAGCCACTGGGTGGTCAGTTCCCAGGCCCGGCGCTCCCCCGGCCGGACCTCGGCGTGGACGGCCACGTTGCGGCCGTTGGCGTACCGGCGCACCTTCCGGTAGAGCAGCCGCAGGTGCTCCTCCTCGACGTCACCCTCGATCCCGCGCACGTCGTCGGCGGGATCGTCGATCGGGAGGAAGACGCCCTCGTGCCCGTCGGCCGCCGTGACTCGGAGCCGGCACTGGAACAGCCAGGCGGTGTCGGCGTTGCTCGGGGGCTCAAGCTGGTTGTTGAGCAGCGCGACCTGCACGATCCGGCGCCGGTCGCGCGGACGGACCTCGACCGACAGGAACACCCCGGGCACGTCGGGGTCGGTGTCGGTAAGGGGGATCCGCTGCGACGCGTCGCGGTCGAGGCGCACCTCGACGAGCCGCTGCATCGGCTTCCGGCGCCATACGGTGGCCCGGCGGCCGTCCTCGCCTTCGGTCGACCGGTGGTCGTAGGCGCCCCAGCTCGCGGTCACCGCTAGGACGTCCACATCGGACGAAACCGCGAACGACAGGCCCATGGAGGAGGCCCACAGCCGGCCCAGGCTCTGCGGGGTGAGGATCTCCGGCAGGTCGGTCTCGGTCGCGTCGCCCCGCACCCCGATGTCGTCCGGGTCCGGGTCGGCCGCCCTCGGCTCGCTACGAGGTCGCGGACCCAGCATGCCGACCAGGTACCGCTCCCGGGGTCCCATCCCCCGGGGCGGGAGCTCCTCCTCGTCGCCGCCCCACGGCCCGAGCAGATCCCGCGCAATCAGCTTCTCCAGCTCGTCGCGAACCTGGTCGGACGTGGCCGGTGGGAACACCTGTGGCACGTCCAGCGGGTTACTCGCCGACGTCGGCGGCCCCGAGTCAGCCGCCGACACGGGCAGCTCCGGCTGCTCCCCCTTCGGGTTCGGAAACAACCCCGGCTCAGTCACGCTGCATCCCCTCGATGCTTCTGAGTCACACTCGCCTCAGGTCTCGACCGCGGTCATGATGGGCACCATGAGCTGCACCTCGATAGGCGTGTAGAGGTCAACATCGGCGACCGCTGTCCGCAGCGAGACGATGAGGCTATAGCGCACCGGCAGGTTAACCCTGTCCGCGTGTTGACCGTACTTCCACCAGCCGCCGACCGGGAAGACCGCGAGGAGCCCGCACTCGGCCAACTCCGCGGCCGTGCCGTCGGACCAGATGTCCTGGTGCAGCGAGCCGAGGTGGCGACGGTGACTGCCCAAGAGCCACCGGTCCGGCCGTCCGCTCGGGCGGTACTCTTCCGGGCCTTCCTGTCGAAGCGACCGGTTGATCCGGGCCACAAAGTCATCGAGGCTTTCCTGGGGGCCCTTCAGCTCGAACCGCAGCCCGTACGACGCGTACGCGTACCGCTTGCGCCAACCACGGCGTGATGCATTGGGCTCGATGAAGTACGACAGCGTGACCCGCAACTGCACCTCCGCTTCGCCAAGGTCGCGGAGTACCTCGACGGGCCACGGGAGATGGTGCAGGCGGAATGTCCGCGCTTCGTGGTTCCTGCCGGTGAAGGGCACGAACTGATCCTGGGTCACCAGCGTGACGGCGTTGCGGCTGGATCGGAGAACCGCCTCCTCCGCCGGAACACCCCAGCCGTAACGACGCAGCAATCGCAGGCGGGCGCCCTTCGTTGCCGCTGCGTCGACCTCCGCCTTCATCGCGGGCGTCCACTCGGCGGCGTGGACCAGCAGCCCTCGAATGGTCTCCGGCCAGAAGGACGGATACTCGGCCATCGCTCGGGCCGCTAGGCGAGCGGCTTGGGCCGTGGCCGCGCTGGTCGCGTTTGCCGAGCCGAGCGCCACGTCGTCGAGGTGCGAGGTCGTGCGCAAGGACAGCAGCGGGTGGCTGTCGTGGAAGTCCACGCCATTTGAAAGAACGTTCCCGCCCTCCATACAGATGTCTGGCTTGACAGGCCATCGCTCGTCGAATATCACCGACGTGCGGCTGTGCGGGGACAGCTGGCCGCGGACAGCCAGCGGTGTCCAGCCAGCAAAGCTGGGATTCGTCGGCATCGACGCCAAATCCGTGTATGCCCCAACGACCAGAGCGTTCCAGGCCTGGGCGGGGTCCTGGACGCCCGAGGTTTCGCACAAATCCAGGTAGGGTACGTCGGCGCGGCGCTCCAGCCCGTTGACGTTGCCGGCGGAGATCACGAAGAGGCGGGCCGACGACTCGTCCGGCTGGCCGACCAGACCGATCCCGCCTGGGGAACGGGAGATTGCCGTTCCGACGCTGAGCGCGTCGACCGCCGCCGACCATAGCGATGGCTCACCGGGGCGTGCCTCCGGCTCGGCGGTGACCGGCATGCAGAACACCCGCGATCTGTCCGGGGCCGCCATCTCGGCCGCCGCCACGGCTTCGGCCGTGACCAGGCCGTACGCCAGAGGATCGTTGTATCCGGGAGGATCGGGCAACAGCTTGACGGACTCAAGACGGTGGGTCAGGGCTACCGGTTCGTTGGTTGTCAGGAGAGGATCCAGGGGCCCATAGAGCGCCAGCCCGGCCATTCTCGTTCCGTGGCCCTGCCGGTCCACGCCGTTGTCGTTGACAACCGACAAGACGTCTGTCGGGGCGAGGGATCCGGCGAGCAGGATGTGAGACTGGCGGACGCCGGTGTCCAGGTGACAGACGGCCGGGGCGTCGAGCGGTGCCGGTTTACCCCGCTCGGCCAGGTCGTAGGTGTACTCGTCCTGATCCGGCCTGTCGAGATCTTCGATCGTATCGATGAACTCTGGTCGACGAATCTCCGTGATCGGAACGGACGTGAAGGGTAACGCCTGCAGGTCGTCCCACTGCGCCCAGACCCAATACACGGCACGGTCGTACAGGTCGAGCCGCCGCTCGTGGATCCTTAGATTCAGGGCTGCTGCGTAAGCACGGAGATGGCTATCGCCGTCGGCCTGGCGCCGAAGCCAGATCTCCCACCACGTGGGGCCCGGTGGTGGGTCCTCCGCCGAACGCCACAGATCGCGCAGCACCGCTCGGCGGATGCTGGCCATATTGGCGATCAGGGCGCGGTTGCGTGGCTGGCCGTGGCGAGTGTCGCGTGCGAGATAGTCGTCGAAGAGCGCGATGAACTTGGCCCGGAACTCGTCGCTGACCCACACGACCGCCGACTCTGCCCGCTCCTCCGTCGGGGGGATGACGCTCAGCAGGAGCCACTGCTGCCCTCGACGACCGGTCTGCCGGTCCAGTGACTCGAGCTTGAGACGGAAGTCCGAGCCGGCGCCTTCGATCACGATGATCGTGCCCAGGGACTGGAGCTGCTCAATATCGAGGGACTCGATCAGAGCGCGACTTTCCGCGTCGGCCGTGGCGAGCGCGTGAAGAAGCTGGGACAATAGTCGTTGCCCGTGGGCGCGTCGCTCGACATCGCGGATCCGCTCGCCGCCACGCCCAGAACGCCGAAGCTCACGATCTTCCGCTCGCCCGTCGACCACGATGTGTCGACGGGCGCTCAAGGGACCGGTCATCCCGCAGCCGTCCGGTACGCCTGCAACGCCTTATTGAGGTCAGCCGCGCTCACGTGGTCTTCCCCCCGCAAGATCTTCTCTTTGGCCGCCGACTCGGCTACCTTGACCAGCTCGGCGTGGCTGAGACCCTCCGTGCTCGCCACAGACGACCAGCGCACCCCCCGTCCCAGCGGTCCGAGCCGGCGTCGCATGACCTCTCGAGCCTGTGCTTGGTCGGGCAGAGAGTATGTAATGGTCACATCGAATCGGCGGAACAATGCGTGATCCAGAATGGACCGATGGTTGGTGGCCGCGACGACGATGCTCTCGGTGTTCGCGCCTTCGAGGAACACGAGGAACGAGTTGAGAATACGTCGTGCCTCACCGACGTCGTTTCCGGTACGGTGCGCGCCCAGTGCGTCGAACTCGTCGAAGAGATACACCGCCCGCTGCGATGCGACGGCGTCGAAGACAATCCGCAGCTTGGCGGCGGTCTCGCCCATGTACCTGCTCAACAGGCTGTCGAGCCGAACCGACAGAAGCGGCAGCGACAGCTCGTGGGCGATCACGGCGGCGGTCATCGTCTTGCCCGTGCCGGGCGGGCCTTCCAGGAGAAGCCGATGGGCCGGCTCGAAGCCGTGCTCGGCCAGGGCTTGCCGCTGCCGCTGCTCGTGGAGCACGCGAGTGATGCTGTCCTTCACAGCGGCCGGGGCAACCAAGTCCTGCAGTGTGACCTCGGGGAACGATGCGCTGACCAGATCGGCCAGGTCGCCGCGTGGGCGGGCGATGGGCGTGACCTTGCTGACGACCGGCTGCCGTCGCGCCGACTCGATGATCTGCTTGAGTTCCTGAGCGAGCGTCGTATGGCCCTGCCGGGCGGCCTTGGCCGCCACCTGCAACGCGACGGCGTAGAAGGCAGCGTCGTCGCCCGCAGCGTGGGTACGCACCAGCGCTTTGACGTGTTCACCCGTCGCCGCCACCGGTACCGCCTCCCTCCCTGCACTCTAGCGGTAAGTCTCCATTGCTCGCGGAAACGACGCTCTATTCAGTACCTACAGCCATGGTGATAACCGTGCTCACCTGCCGCCACGCCAACCTTACCCGGGCCCACCGACAATTTCGTTGGGCCTGTGCCGGATCAGTCAGTCCGGCCGTGCCGCGTCTCCCAATCAGGGTCGAGCGGTGGCCGGCCGACCATCACGGCCGCGATGCCGTCGATGTCCGCCTCGCCATCACGCCACTCATGACCCTGCCGGCATCGCCAATCGGGCATGCCATCCCAGACCTCGCATCCGCCCAGCACGATCTTCCCGGCCGCTTCGGCCTCCCACATCTGTTCGCTCGGGAGGCCGTACGCGATTGGTATGCCCGGCTGCCCACACGTGGGGCAGGTGGGCGTCGAGGTGGGTGTCGTCATCGCCGTCTCCCTCCGCCGGTCACCAGCGAATGCGGTTGAAATCGAAGAACTTGTCGGCCACCTTCTCCGCGACCAACCGGAACAGCGCCGACTCGTCGTTGACCGGCGCCAGGACCTGCCGCCACGGGGTGCCAGCCCTCACGGGGTCGAGGTCGATGAGACCACACACTGCGCGAAAGCCCGACCACACCATGAGCCAGCGCAGCGGCTCCTCGCTCTTGGCCGCCGCGGTCAGCAACTCGTGCAGCCTCGAGTACGTCGAGTTGATCGCGACGAGGTCCCGCACCGGATCGGCGTAGATGCCGATGTAGTGGTGCTGGACGAACACCGCGATCGGACCGCCCCACGTGAGGAGGTTGAGGCCGTAACTGTTGACGCCATGACCGTAATGGCAGAGTACGAACGCGGGGCCCGTCTCCACGAGCTGGTCGACAACCCGGTCCACATTGAACATGTAGAGATCCAGTGCTCCCAGGGAGTCGGTCGTGCCCCAATGCCAGCGGCCAATGGTGGCGATGTCGGAGAGCGGCACGCCGGTTGGCGGGCAGGCGATACTCGCCTTCGCCAGCGTGGTGAGGAGGACGAGGCCGTCCTCCGGGGTCTCGGTCACGCAGACTCCTCAGCGTCGTCGGGGTCGCCGTCGAGCGCCAGGGCGGGCTGGGCGGCATTGGTCTTCTTCTTGCCG
>JADGGF010000742.1 GCA_019690055.1 Micromonosporaceae bacterium | reverse complement strand
GGACTTGGAGGCGCCGACCAGGTTGTTCGGGTGGTGTGGAGTTGGACCGGGCTCATCAGTGGCTCGGTGACGCAGACGCAGCCCTACCAGGGATCGGAGTGGCAGTCCCCGTCGATCGGAAACATCCCCTATGAGGGCAAGCCGATCCCGGGCGGCACGTTCACGGTGACAGCCACCGCGTTCGATAAGGACGGGCAGTCGGCCACCCTGACCAGTGGCCCGGTGACAGTCACGCCGTGCACCGACACCACCCAGCCGGTCGTCACCAGCGTGACGGCGAACCCGACCACCATCTACCGCTCAACCCGGTGCGGCAGCCTTGAGAGCACGATCACGGTGAGGGCCTCCGACAACAGCGGCCTTCAGCTCAATGCCGGCGCGGAGTACACGCTGCCCGACGTCGGCCGGTTCGGCATCGAATTGACGCGGACAGGCTTCAACGTCTGGACGGGCGTCGTTGGGCCGATCGACTACCCCTACAACGTGAGAACGCCAATCCCGGTATCGGTGACTGTCGTCGATGCGGCCGGCAATCCCGCGTTCGGTTCAACAACGATTTTTCTCGATCTCTGCATAATCATCGGATAGGAGATCCACGTTGCTCTGTTGGTTCTGTGCGAAGGCGGCGCGGGCGACCTGTCGGTTCTGCGGGCGAGGTGTCTGTGAGGACCACGCCCGGTTCGGCCCGTACGTGCTGGAGGTCTACCGCAGTGTCGCCCGCGACCGGACCGAGGCGCTCGTCGTCGAGGACGCGGTCCACTGTGGAACGTGCCGCCCGCGTCCGCAGCCGGTCCCGATGCCCGAGCTGGGGTAGGCTGGCCGCGACCCGGTGGGAGTGGAGACATGAGTGACTTCGACGAGGTGCTGGAGCGCCTGGTGACCGACCCGGCGTTCCAGGCGGCGCTGCGCGCCGACCCCGAGGCGGCGCTGCGCGGCTATCGCCTCGACCCCCAGGAGCGGGCGCTGCTCGAGTCCCAGCTCGATACCGGCGCCGGCGTGGATCACGCGGTGGAGGAGCGCGTCAGCAAGTCGGGCGTGTTCGGCCTGATCGGCCCGGTCGTCAGCGGCTTTGGCCTCGGCGCGCCTCCGGAGGGAATTGCCAAGTTTGGGACCATTCGGGATGAGGCCCTGGCCAGCTTCGGCCAATCGGGCCCCGAAGGGCGGGCGACCTTCGGCACGCTGGACACTCCGTCCGCTTCTGGCTACCAGCCGCCGGCGGCCGGCACGCCCGCCGTCGGCTACGAGACATGGATCGATGCCGACGGGGACGGGTACGGCGACCGGTTCCGGGCGGTCGAGCGCGGTGACGGAGGAGTCGACCTCTACGTCGACCAGAACGGGGATGGCGTGGCCGACTTCATCGGGCACGACGACAACCGGGACGGGCTGGTGGACAAGGCCGACTACGACACCGACGGCGACGGCGTCATGGACACCCGCCTGGTCGACGTGAACGGCGACGGTTGGCTCGATCGCGAGGTTCCCTACTCGAGCGGGACCAAGGCCACCTTCGGCACCACCGGCGACCCGACCGGGTACGCCTAGGTGGCTGGTGGCTTTCGGGTGTCCTGGGATGGCCGTTGCGGTCTCGGGGTCCTGGGGCGCGAGCCGGCGGGCTGTGAGGGCCGTGGACGTGC
>JADGGF010000741.1 GCA_019690055.1 Micromonosporaceae bacterium | reverse complement strand
GTGGGCTAGGAGATGTGTATAAGATTCATGGATAGATGGTTACTGTCTTGCACTCCGGGATGACGTTACGGGCCTTCGGATCCAGCAACGCATCGAGCGCGGCCATCGCCTCACTCCGGCTGTCCTTGGTGATCGTGGCCCGCACCGTGTCCTGGGACGCCGGGGTCAGGCTGTCGATGCTGACGTCCGACAGGTGCACCACCTGCGACAGCTGGAACCCGGCGACCTCACCGGGGATGCCCTGGAAGACCGCGATCCGGCCGTCGTCGGTCACGCCCACGTAGTACTTCGTCTGCGTGTACCGCCAGCCGCCCCACAGCCCGCCAGCCAACACGGCGACGAACAGCAGCAGAAGCAGCACCGTGCGGATGGGGTGCCGCCGCACCGGCTCGTCGGCGTCCTCGGCCACCTCGGCCACGGGCACCGCGTCGCCGGAGCGGGTCAGCGCCGACGCCCGTCCCGCCGGCGTCGAGACGTCCGCGGTCGTGATCAGACCGCGGTCGTTGGCGGCGGCCCCGGCGACGACCGGCGCCTCCTCCACGATGTCCTCGTCGGTGAAGTCCGCGACGATCACCGTGATGTTGTCCGGTCCACCGGCCCGCAGGGCGAGTTGGACGAGCCGGTCCGCGCACTGGTGCGGGTCGGCGTACTCACGCAACGTGGCCGCGATCGTCTCGTCGCTGACCACACCCGAGAGCCCGTCGCTGCACAGCAGGTACCGGTCGCCCGGCATGACCTGGCGCAGCGAGTACTCGGCATCGGTGTCGCGCCCGTCGAGAGCGCGCATGAGCAACGACTTCTGTGGGTGGGTGTTGGCCTCGACCTCGGTGATGCGCCCTTCATCCACCAGCATCTGGACGTACGTGTCGTCGCGCGTGATCTGGGTCAGCTCGCCGTCCCGGAGCAGGTACGCCCGGGAGTCGCCGATGTGGACCATTCCGATCTTGTTGCCGCCGAACAGCATCCCGGTGAGGGTGGTCCCCATCCCCTCCATCGCGGGGTTCTGCTCGACCGCGGCCCGGATCTGCTGGTTGGCCGTCTCCACCGCCTGGCGCAGCGCGTCCAGCGGTGCGTTGCTCGGCACATCCTCGTCCAAGGGGGCGAGCGCGGCGATCACGATGTTGCTCGCCACGTCGCCGGCCGCCATCCCACCCATGCCGTCGGCCACGGCGAGCAACCGGGGCCCGGCGTACACGGAGTCCTGGTTGCCGTGTCGGATCAGGCCGCGGTCGCTGCGCGCCGCGTAACGCATGGTCAGGGTCATCTACGGCCTCAGCTCGATGCTGGTGCGTCCGATGCGAATCGGAACGCCGAGGGGTACGGGGGTCGGAGCAGTGACCTTCGTCCGGTCAAGGTAGGTGCCGTTGGTTGAGCCAAGATCCTCGACAAACCACTGCCCGTCCCGCGGCACGAGACGGGCGTGGCGCGCCGACGCGTAGTCGTCGGTGATCACGAGATTGGAGTCGTCAGCCCTCCCGATGGTGATAGGGGTCTCACCCAGACTCACTCTGGTTCCCGCCAGGTCGCCTTCCGTCACCACGAGGTGAGTCGCCGCCCGCCCCTTGCGCACCCGCGCCGGTCGACCCGACCCGTACAGGACCACCCCACGCGGCATCGCCACGAGGCGGCTCGGCCGCGCCCCCAGG
>JADGGF010000740.1 GCA_019690055.1 Micromonosporaceae bacterium | reverse complement strand
GGACAGGCCAGCGGGGAGCGGCTCGTGCTGCGCAAGGGCCGCATCCACACGATGGACGGCCGCGGTACGGTCGTCGACTCGGTCGCGATCGAGAACGGCCGGTTTGTCGAGGTTGGACGCAATGTCCCCCCGAAGGGCGGCCGGGTGATCGACCTGGGCGGCCGCACCGTGGTTCCCGGCATCATCGACAACCATAACCACATCGTGCTCATGGGCAACCGGCCCGGGCACCACACGCCATTGGAGAACGCGTACTCGATCGCCGACGTGCAGGCCATCTACCGCGAGCGAGCGGCCAAGCTGCCCGCCGGCTCCTGGATTACCACCATCGGCGGCTTCCACCGCAACCACCTGGTACCGCCCGACCAGACGCCGCGCCTACCCACGCTCGCCGAACTGGACGAGGCGGTACCCAACCATCCGGTCTACATCTCGGAGGGCTTCAGCGGACCGTCGACGACCAACAGCCTGGGCAAGGCGTTCTTCGAGTCGCTGGGCATTCCGGTCGGAGCGGACGGCTCCATCGCCAGCGGCTTCGGGGCGACGTCGCCGACCGGTCGGGCCACGCTGGCCCTGCGTCAGACCCTGCTGACGTTCGAGGAGCGCAAGCGCGGCGCGCGCGAGGCCATCGCCTACGGCCTGAGCCTGGGCGTGACCACCCACCTCGACCAGGGCGCGTTCCAGGCCACCGACACGCCGGCCGACGGCGCCGCCCACGAGGACAACTACACGATGCACCTGCCGTTCCTGGCCCTGCACCACGATGGCGAGCTGCTGGCGCGCCTACGGATCAACTTCCTGCACATGGAGTCCGATCCGAACACGCCGGAGCTGGTTGCCCGGCTGCGCAACCAGTTCCCGTTCTTCGGCGACGACATGCTGCGCACCGGCGGCATCGGCGAGTTCATCGCCCAGGGCACCGGAGCGGCGTTCGCGGCGGCGGCGCTGAAGGTGGCGCAGGCGGGCTGGCGGGCCGAGGTGCACTCCCTGTCCCAGACCGATTTCATCGCCGAGATTGAGGCGTTCGAGGCGGCCAACGCCCAGTTCCCGATCACCGACCTGCGCTGGGTGGTCGCGCACGTCCCCTTCATCACCGAGGAGTACGTCAACCGGCTCAAGGCGCTGGGCGGCGGGCTGTCGCTGACCGGGTGGCGGTATCTGGCCGGTACGCCGGCCCAGAACGGTCCGCCGTTCCGGATGATCGTCGACAACGGCATCCCGGCCGGGATGAGCTCGGACGGCATGCAGATCGCGCCGATGAATCCGTGGTTGCACATGTACTACGCGACCACGGGCCGTAACGCCCGCGGCCAGTTGATCAACGACGGTCAGCAGATCACCCGCGAGGAGGTGCTGCGGCTCTACACCCGCGACAACGGCTGGTTCCTGCGTGAGGAGGACCAGCTCGGCTCGATCGAGGAAGGGAAACTCGCCGACCTCGTGGTCCTCAACCAGGACTACTTCACGGTCCCGGACGAGCAGCTCAAGCACATCCGCTCCGAGCTGACCCTGGTCGGTGGCCGGATCGTCCACGACACCGGCGCGCTGACGTAGAGTGGCCGGACCCCACGCCGCCTCCGGGCCCCCCCCCGGGGGCGGGGGGGGGGGGGGCCCGCGGCCGCCCGCCCGGGGGGGCGGGCGGGCCCCGCCC
>JADGGF010000739.1 GCA_019690055.1 Micromonosporaceae bacterium | reverse complement strand
CGTCCCTATCGCCAGTGATCACCGCACTGGTCATACCGGTCGCCAGAAGCCGGTTCGGCTCCGGGCAGGCGGGTGAGGAGCCGACGTCCAGGCGGCGCCGTGCGTTACCCGTCGGTGTACTTCTTGACGGTCGCCCGGATAAATGATCCTCGCGGAACAACCGCGCCCGCCTCCGGATCCTGCGAAAGCACGACCCAGTTCGAGTCGATGATGGGCAGGCGATTTTCCCCGAGGGCATCAATAGCGGGCAGAACATGCAGGCCGGCCCCACGCCACAGATCTTGAGCGCTCTGGTAGTCGAGGCCGACGCCATCAGGAACGACGATCAGTTCTGGGGTAGGCGCCGGGGCCGGTGCATCCGCCGGAGAGGACGGTTCCTGGCTCGCGCTCGACACAACCGGGACCGTTGCAACCTGGGTGGGCCCGACGACTGACGCGCTGACCGAGGCAGGATCGTTTGCTGCCGTCGATGTCGTCCGGTCGCCAATGGTGCTCAACACGACACCGGCCAAGCAGCCACCACAGACGAGCACGAACGCACCTGCCACGGCGATTGCCACGATGGCGGGCGTCGTCAATTTGCGGCCGGATTGCCGTTCTGCCGGCGTCATCGGCTGACCCACGTCTCCTCCGATGATGGAAAAACGATCTGCCGTTTACGCGGCACGCGTCTGGGAAGTCGTTGTTCGCCGCTCATAATAGAGCGGTCACGGGATCAGCAAAACGTTGGATACATCATCGGTCGATTGGACACACGACGTCGACGAGATCGGACACCTCCCTCGACGCGACGTCCGGCCGTGGTCATCGTGTCCTCGTTCCTTCGGTCAGCTTGTCGGGGTGAGGTCGGTTCGGCCGTGGCCGAGGGTGGCGAGTTCGGTGTCGATGACGTGGGTGTAGTACTGGGCTGGGCTTTCGTCGTCGGTGTCGTCGGGGTCGGCGTGCCACTGGTGCAGCCATGGTTCGAGCTCGACCAAGCCGGCGAGGAGCGGTAGGAGGCGTTCGGCTGGCCAGCCGTCCTCGATCTTGCGGGTGAGGTAGAGGTTGGCGAGGGCGTCGGCTTGGTCGAGGTGGTTCCAGCCGGCCCAGCCGAGCACCGGGGTTTGGTCGGTGTCGCGTTCGGCGTTGGGGTAGAGGATGAACCGCTCCTTGGGCACGTCGAGCTTGCCGCGGTTGCGCCAGTACGACGGCTTGGCGTAGTCGGCCTGGCTGTACTTGGGCGGCACTGGTATGTCGTCGACAACCTCGCCGGCGTCCTCGCGGCGTTGCAGCTCCCAGGTGCGTTCCCAGACGGCGCGCTTGCGCAGGCCGCTGGGCGTGTACCGGTAGGCGGCGCGGTAGGGGACCGCCTCGGTGTCGGTGAGCCGGACCAGTTCGGTGGTGAGGTCGTAGTCGTCGCGTCCACAGTAGAGCGACATGACCGCCCGGAAGTCTCCGTCGGTGCCGATGCGGTCGGCGAGCTGGGCCACCGACAGCGCCCGGGCCTGACCGCGGTGGCGCCACAGGGTTGGTTCTTCGAGGCGGTCGAGGAGCCAGTCGCGCAGGGCCGCCTTCTCCTGCTCTTCCCACGGGGCGGCGGCCCAGCGGCGTTTGCACTCGGGGCGTTCGATGAGCGCGATGTCCGTACGCTCCTCGATGACCTGGATGCGCCGTTGCA
>JADGGF010000076.1 GCA_019690055.1 Micromonosporaceae bacterium | reverse complement strand
GCCGGGGGGGCCCACACAGGGGGGGGGGGGGGGGCCCCCCCCACCCCCCCCCCGTCGCCGTTTCCCTCGGCCTTCGCGCCATTCCCGACTCACGCGCCCACGGCCTGCTGGCAGGGCACGCAGTAGCGCGCGTGGGGACGAATCTCAAGCCGCTCCGGCGGAATCTCCTTGTGACAGCGCTCGCACAGGCCGTACGTGCCGCTGGCGATGCGCTGCAGCGCCTGGGTCGTCTCGGCGAGCTTCTGCCGGGTCGCGGCGATCTGCGCCTCGAGCCCATGTTGGTCGTACCCGATGACCTCGGGCGTAGTGGCGTGCATCGTGAGCCGCGTCAGCTCTTCGGTCAGCTGCTCGAACTGTTCTTCCAGAACCGTCTGCAGCGGGCTGAGTTTCTCCGATGTGATAGTCATCGCCACTCCTTTCCAAGATTCCGCAGAAGGATGGCCGGTACGCCCGCTCGGCCGAGGTGTGCGACGAACGGCGCGATGGTGAACGGGGATCAGTTCGACACCGGCCTATGCGATATAGGCGTCTGTCCGGTATGGAGCGATCGGGTGGGTCGGCCCGGCCGGTGAGATCGCCGCGGCGGCGGGCCCGGCCGGTGACGCCGGATCAGACGGGCCAGTGTCGAAGGTCGGACTGTTGCCGGCGCCGGGACGATCGGGGCGGTGGAACCCTGCTCTCCATCAACACCGTCGGCGCGGACGACCCGACCGGACAACGGGTGCACGACACCCATGCCTGGCCCGGCGGGCCAGCCACGATCGGTGTCGTCATCACCGCCTCCTTGCGGGTCAAGGGCAACGTCTGAGTCTCCAGACTCCGCCAGCAACGCCGGAACCGCATGGGCGGTCACGGACCAATACCAAGGGTAGCTCGTTGCCGACTTTCGGCAAACAAAGTTGACAATCGATTTGATCGCTGGTCCCAGCTCGGACCCGCCGACGGCTCAGCTGATCCGGGGCAGCGGTCGGTGCGGCCACCCGAGCAGTCGGGCCCCGAGCACAGCGGCGTGCAGGGTGAACCAGTCGGCCGGGTTCGTCGGGTCGTAGCCGGTCAGCTCGTGGACCCGACTGAGCCGGTAGGTGACGGCGCGCACCGACAGGTGCAGCCGCCGGGCGGTATGCGTGGCCACCCCACCACAGCCGAAGTAGGCCTCGAGCGTCTCCAGCAGCGGGTCGGCCCCGCCGCGGGCCGTGGTCAGCGGCGTCAGCACTCCCTCGATGAGGTCGGCGATCGCCGACTGGTCCCGCAACAGCATCCGGTAGACGAGCAGATCCTCCGCGTAGGCGACGTTGTCGGCCAGGTCGAGCTTGCCGCCCAGATCCAGCGCCTCGCGCGCCTCCTCATAGCTGCGCGCGATGCCGAACGCCCCGGGGTAGGGGCGGCCGATCGCCACCCGCCAGGGCGCCCCGCTGGGGATCGCCTGCAGCGCCCGGAGCATGACCTGCCCGAGCTCACCGGCGTCCCGCCGCCCCTGACGCCGGCCGGGCGGCGCCATGGTCCCGGGCACGAGCACCGCGAGCATCCCGTCCTTGGCCGCAACCAGCACGTCACGGTCGCCGAACCGGTCGAGGATCACCCGCTCGAGCCGACCGGTCGCCGTGACGATTTCGGTGAGCCGCTGGCCGGGCAGCGCGAGCGCGACCTGGTGCGGCCGCGCCAGGTCGAGTCCGAACGGCTCGGCCCGCTGCACGATGCCGGCCACGTCGGGATCGCCGCGCAGCAGATCGTCGATCAGCTCCCGGCGCAGGGCCTCCTCGCGCCGGACCATCTGCCGGCGGGCGACCAGGTATCCGTCGGCCAGGGCCGCCAGCCCGTCGTTGACGACGCGAAGCACCGTCTCGCCCGCCAGCCGGACGTGCTCGGCCTCGCTCGCCTCGGCGACGGCCGGCAGCCGGCGCCACAGCCGCCAGGCGGCCGAGACGTACAGCTCGACGGTCCGGCCGAGGGGGACGCCCTGCTCGGCCGCCCGCGACCCCAGGGCGCCGATGCGCTCCAACGCCGCCCGGTTCAGCCGACGCCCCGACCCGGCAGCCTCGACCAACTGCTCGAGGAAGTCGCCGAGCAGCTCGACCGGGACGCCGTCGGCGTCGCGGCTGGCCGCCTCCGCCACCTCGGTCAGGTCGCCGGCGTGCGTGTCGGGACCGCAGCCGGCCCGCCGGCGGTCGCCGCGAGCGGAAGCGTCCCGATCCGCCACCCGTCCAGCGCGTGTTCGCACGCCAGCCAACCTACTGCCCCTGCCTGCCGACCACCGGCAACCAACGGACCAGCGCGCTCACGCCCCACCGCTCCCGCGCGTCGCCCCAGCCAAGCGCACACCGTGACCGCGGCCCGCGATCACGCCTCAGCGCCGTAGCTGGGCCCGGCACTCGAGAGCGCGGGCGGCGATGCGGTCGACGAGGCGACCGGGCAACGAACTGCCGAGAGCCCTCACGGAATCGGCCTTCGCCACGGACTCGAACGCGCCAGGCAACGCCTCGGCGAGCTGGTCGATCCGGTCGATTAGCCGGTCCGGATCCAGCCCGGTGGCCGCGGCGAAGCGTCGCCAGTGCCGGCCCGACACCGCCAGCAGACCGTACTCGCCCCCAATATTCATGGCCATACGTAGCTTCGGGAGGTAGAACCCGTCGTACGGCAACGCGCTCGAGACGTCATACAACGGGCTGAGCCGGACCTGGTTACCACTCAGGAGAACCGAGTAGTTCTTCGCGTGCGCGTCGGTGCCCCCGATGACCCAGTTCACGGCCAACGCATCGACGAATCGGTCAACGGCAATAACGGCGGCCGACGCCGGCGTTACGTGCGCACGGAGGAGCGCGATGACCGTCTCGGGCGATGGGCCACCCTCGCTCTGGTACTTGGCCTCGGGCCGGACACCGAGAGCCTGGCACACGTCTTCCTGGTGCACGCGACGAATCACGCCGTCGCGTACCACGCGGTCGTACCGCTCGATCACGATGACCCGCTCGTCGTCGAAGAACTCCACGGAGGTCACGGCGGCCTGAATCCCGATCGCCCGGGCCGCTGCTAGACATAGATGCTCGTTGAGGTCGTGGTCATCGAGGTCCGTGACCGCCGGCTTGAGGATATGCGTCGTGGGAGTGGCACCAACGGGCTCGCCCCAGCGTCCCGTCGCCGGATCGCGGTGCAGGGCGATCTTCGCCTGAGCGCCGGCCAGGCTGAACTGCCCGTTGTGATCGGCATGCCAGGCTGCGGGGTCTCGCCGAAGGAGACGGAGTCTCTCGGCGACTGCCGACTCGTCAAGCCAATCGACGTGGCCCTCGCCCGCCAGCACCGCATCGACCCGCTCCGGCCGGACGAACTGCACTCCGCCCGCACAGTCCTCGCCGACGTGGCGTAACAAGGCGAACGGGTTGCCGGCGGACACGTGGTAGGTCCTCGCCCAGCGCTCCAGCACACGCTCGTTGTCAGGCAGCAGTCCCTGCAGGAACGGACGCACCACGGCGTCGTCGTGCGCGGCCCGCGCCACGGGCATCGACAAAGACAGAGGCGTTGCTGGACCGGCAGAGCCCCACTGCTCGTCGTACTCGAACCGGAGACGACCGGCGTTGTCCATGGTGAGCACGCCGGCGCGGCGACCATTCAGGAGAACCACAAGTGTTCGATCGTCACTCATGGCCTGGCCGCCCGTAGGCATCCAGAATCTCGTCGAGGTCGAACTCTGGCGGCGGCGCGGGATGGACATCCATGGCGAGGCCGAGCGCGTGCAGGACCCGGAACACGGACGCGATCTCGACGGTCGGCTTCCCACCTTCGAAGTCGGACAACCATCGACGACTGACGCCAGCATCCGCGCAGAGCTGTGACTGCGACATCCCGCGGTTACGCCGCTCCCGGCGAACGATCAGGCCGAGATCGGCGGCAGTGGACGCAATCACGATCGCCTCGGCGGAATCATCGACAACAGTTACCATGCGCACGTACGAGCACAGAGTAGCTGTTGCGCACGTGCGCGCACAACCATCTTGTGCGCACGAACGTGCACAGTTAGTGTTTGTGCACGTACGTGCACAGTAGCGAGTATGTGCGCGCACGTGCACACAGGTGCTCTATCGCGTGCACGTACGTGGACAGCGCTTCGTGTGCGCACGCATGCCGGCGCTGCGCGGGAGATCACCAGGGGCCGTGATACCGGGCCATCGGGAGCGCGAGTCAAGACCGCGGGCGGACCTCGACGCAGCAGGCGCCGGGGCGCGGCGCCAGCTCGGCGCGCAGATCCGCGCACCCAAGCCCGGACAGCAGGCCCGCGATGAAGTCGACGTTGAGCCCGCAGACGAGATCCGTATGGAGGTTGGCGAGCGGGTGGAACGGGCAGTTGTCGAGCGCGATCCCGCCCGACTCCGGCCGCGGCTCGTAGCCGAGCTCCGCTAGGGCACGCACGGCCCGGTCGACTGAACAGCCCTCCTGGTGGGGGGCGTTCTGGCCGACGGCGTGACCGTACGCCGCGGCCTGCTGCCGGGCCGTGGCCGTGGCGTCGGCGGCCTCGACCGCACCGGCGAGGATCGTGGCGAGGAGTTCGTACTGCCGGGGCGGGACGGTCAGCGTGAGCCCGTCGCCGGTCGCTTCGTAGACCTTGGGGGTGCGGCCGCGGCCCCGGGGGCGCTGCGTCGGGGCCTCGTACCGCGCCCGCAGCATGCCGAGGTCGACGAGCTTGTCGAGGTGGAACGCCGCCAGGTTGCGGGAGATGTCGATCGCCTGCGCCGCCTCCTCGCGGGTCACCGGGCGACCCTGCCGCCGTACGAGCTCGTAGAGCGACCGCCGCACCGGATCGGCCAGCGCGGCGACCAGTTGCCAGGTACGGTCGCCCACGCCTGCCAGAATATCTCCAACCCAGGCTATTGAAAATCACTCGACCATGGTCCACGATTTCCGACAGCAGCCGTTGGTGGAAATGGAGCGCGGATGGCCGGGTTGAGTGGCAACGGCAGGAGTACGGCGCGCACGATCATCGCGCCGGCGATCCGGGACGCGAGTGCCGCAGCGGCGGCCCGGGACGTCACCGCCGCGCCAGCGGCCCGAGACGTCACAGCCGCGCCAGCGGCCCGAGACGTCACCGCGGCCGAGGCGGCGGCTCGCGACTTTCTCCGCGCGCTCGGGGTGCCGCTCGACCGCGACGGGCTCGCCGACACACCGCGACGGATGGCCCAGGCGTACGCCGAGCTGCTCACCCCCCGACCGTTCACCTTCACCACGTTCCCCAACGACGCCGGCTACGAGGAGCTGGTCCTGGTGCGCGACATCCCGATCGCGTCGGTGTGCGAGCACCACATGCTGCCGTTCATCGGGCGCGCGCACGTGGGTTACCTGCCCAGTGACCGCCTCGTCGGCCTGTCCAAGCTGGCCCGGCTTGTCGAGCGGTACGCCCGAGGCGTCCAGGTGCAAGAACGGTTAACTAAGGAAATTGCGCAATGGCTCGATGCCAGGCTGAACCCCCGCGGCGTGGGCGTCGTCGTGGAGGCCGAGCACCTGTGCATGACCCTGCGCGGAGCCCGGGCGATCGACGCCCGCACCATCACGTCCACCCTGCTCGGCGACCTCCAGACGGATCCCCGATCGCGCGCCGAGTTCCTCTCCCTGGTCAACCCGCATCGGAGTTCGCTATGACGCATCAGCACGCGACCGACCAGAACGCGACCGATCAGTTCGTCATCGTCGGCGGCGGCCTGGCCGGGGCCACCGCCGCCCAGACGTTGCGCGAGGAAGGGTTCGCCGGACCCATCCTCCTGATCGGCGCGGAGCCCCACCGACCGTACGAGCGCCCGCCGCTGTCCAAGGGCTACCTGACCGGCGGGGCCGACCGTGAGTCGGTCTTCGTCCACCCGGCCGACTGGTACCGCGACCACGACGTCACGCTGCTGACCGGCGTCCGGGTCACCGCCATCGATCGATCCGCCCGCGCGGTGGTCACCGCCGACGGCACACAGCTGCGCTACACGAAACTTCTGCTGGCCACGGGCAGCACCGCGCGCCCGCTCCCGGCGCCCGGGGCCGACCTCGAGAATGTGCTGACCCTGCGGACGATGGCGGACGCCGACCGGCTCGCGCCGCACCTCGTTCCGGACGCGCACGTGGTGGTCATCGGCGGCGGCTGGATCGGGCTGGAGGTCGCGGCGGCCGCCCGGCAGCGCGGCGCGCGGGTGACGGTGGTCGAGACCGCCACGCTGCCCCTGCAGCGCGTGCTCGGGCGGGAGGTGGCCCAGTTCTTCGCCGATCTGCACGTCGCCAATGGCGTGCAGCTGTTGACCGGCCGATCCGTCCGCGAACTGCGCGGCAACGGCCGCGTCGAGTCGGTCGAGCTCACCGACGGCACCGTGTTGCGCGCCGACCTGGTCGTGGTCGGCATCGGCGTGTGGCCCACCGTCGATCTGGCCCTCGCGGCCGGCCTCGCCGTACGCGACGGCGTGATGACCGACGCCTCGCTGCGCACCAGCGACCCCGACATCTTCGCGGCCGGCGACATCGCCGAGTTCGAGCACCCGCGGCTGGGACGAACGCTGCGAGTGGAGCACTGGGCCAATGCCCGGGACAGCGCCGCGGTCGCCGCGCGGGCCATGCTCGGCCAGCCGGCCGTCCACGACGCCATGCCGTACTTCTACACCGACCAGTACGACCTGGGCATGGAGTACCGCGGCCACGTCGAGCCCGGCGGCTACGACCAGGTCGTTTTCCGAGGCCCGAACGGGCTGGTGGATGGGAAGACGCCCGAGACCGTGGTCTTCTGGACCCAGCAGGCCCGGGTCCTCGCGGCGATGAATGTCAACTCCTGGGACGACGGTCCGGCGCTCGAGCGTCTCGTCCAGGCCGGCCACGCCGGCCGTCAGGTCGACCTCGACCGGCTCGCCGACCCGACCGTGCCGCTCGACGCGCTGCTCGACCCGGTCCCCGACCGTGGGTGACCGCCGTCCCGACCGTCGATGACGACAGCCGGGCACCGCTACAACGGACGACGGGCGCGGGCCGCCACGGTCACCCGGGGCGGCCCGACCGCGGCGTCAACGACCGGCGTCGATCACCGCTGGTCGCGCGGTCTCCACACCACCAGAGCGGTGGTGGTCTGCTGCCGGGTCGGCAGTAGATCGCGCCGGGCGTAGCCGAGGCTCTCCAGCTCGGCCAGCCGAGCCTGGGCGCGAGCCAGCTCAGCCTCGGCCTGCGCCAGGCGCTGCTGGAGTTCATAGATGGTCGACTCAAGCTCGATGATCCGCTTGATGCCGGCGAGGTTGACCCCGTCGTCCTGGCTGAGCCGCTGCACCTCGCGCAGCAGGGCCACGTCCCGGATGCTGTACCGGCGCCCGCCGCCGGGCGTCCGAGCCGGCTGCACCAGACCGAGCCGGTCGTACTGGCGCAGGGTCTGTGGGTGCATCCCCGCCATCCGGGCTGCCACCGAGATGAGCAGCACCTTCGCGTCGTCGGCGACCTCCGCGGAGACTCCCGCAAAGAGGTAGTCGGCACTCATGCGGATCCCTCGCTCTCCACGCCCAGGCTAGTCGGGGCGCGCGTGGCTGCCACGAAACTCGTTGCGCCGCACGGCCTCGTCGATAGCGGCCCGGCTGGGCGGTGGGGCGTGCAGCGCGTACTCCTCCAGCGCCTTACGCGCCTCCGGCGACAGCGCCGTCGGCACGTCGACCTCCAGGGTGACCAGCAGGTCGCCGGAACCACCATCGCGCTTGGGGACGCCCCGGCCGCGCACGCGCAGCGTCCGGCCGCTCGGGGTGCCGGCCGCCACGCGGACCGTGACCGAACCGTCCATTGTGGGCACACGCAGATCGGTGCCCAGGACCGCCTCGGCGTAGCTGATCGGCACGGTGAGCGTGAGATCGTCCCCCTCCCGACCGAACAGCGCGTCGGGGCGCACCTTCACGAGCAGGTGCAGGTCGCCGGCCGGACCACCCCGCTCACCCGGCTCGCCGCGGCCGGCGAGGCGGATCTTCTGCCCGTCGGCCACGCCCGGCGGGATGCGCACGTTGAGCGTGCGGGTCTTGGTGACGCCGCCCGTGCCCCGGCACTCGGGGCACTGCTCGTCGACGACCGTGCCCACGCCCTGGCACTCCCGGCACGGCTCGGTGAACGAGAACGCGCCCTGGTTGGTGCTGATCAGACCCGAGCCCCGGCAGATCGGGCACGTCCGGGGCTGCGTCCCCGGCCGGGCGCCGGAGCCGCGGCAGGTGTCGCAGACGCCCGGGGAGCGCAACGTGATCGGCAGCGTGGCGCCGTGCACCGCGTCGGCGAAGTCGAGCGTCACCTCGGCCTCGACGTCGCGCCCGCGCTGGGGCCCGCGCCGGCCGCCCGGCCGCCCCATGCCCCCGAAGATCGTGCCGAACAGGTCGGTAAAGCCCGCCCCGCCGAACCGGTCGTCCATCCGGCCGCCCATGAAGTCGCCCAGGTCGAACGGGCTGCCGTACTGCTCCCGGGCACTGCGGCGGAACGCCCCGGCGCCGAACAGCGACCGCATCTCGTCGTACTCGCGGCGTTTGCGCTCGTCCGAAAGCACGTCGTACGCCTCGGAGACGGCCTTGAACCGCTCCTCGGCCTCCCGGTTACCGGGGTTGCGGTCGGGGTGCAGTTCGCGGGCGAGCCGCCGGTACGCCTTCTTGATCTCGTCGGGGGAGGCGTTCTTGTTCACCCCGAGGACCGCGTAGAAGTCCTTCTCCAGCCAGTCCTTGGAGCTCACGAGATCACCTCCCCCAACCGCATCGGTCCGTTCCGGCGACGCCTACCCACAGGGCGTCGCCGGAACGGGCGAACAACCAACGAGCCATGACCATTCCGGGCCGGACCGGAAGGTTCGCCGGCGGAACGCTTCGCTGCCAGAATGTCGTCATTGTGATTCGGGATCGGCCACGGCGACCAGTGCCGGCCGCAGCAGCCGCTCGCCGAGCAGGTACCCGCGCCGCATCACGGTGACGCAGGTCGGCTCGGTCACGTCGGCCGAGGTCTGGTGGGTGACCGCCTCGTGCCGGGTCGGGTCGAACGCGTCACCGACCTCGCCGAAGCCGGTCAGCCCGAACTTGGCCAGCGCCGAGGTCAGCTGCTCGGCCACGAGGGCGAACGGGCCGACGAGGTCACCGTGCTCCTTCGCCCGGTCGAGGTCGTCGAGCACCGGCAGCAGGGCGGTGATGACCTGGGCCGTGGCCTGCTCGGCCACCGCCAGCCGGTCCCGCTCCACCCGCTTGCGGTAGTTCGCGTACTCCGCGGTGACCCGCTGCAGGTCCTCGGTCCTCTCCTCGACCTGGGCGCGCAGCGCGGCCAGCTCGGCCTGCAACTCCGCCACGTCCGGCTGCGCAGCCGGCTCGGGCTGGTCGGCCGCTTCGGCCGTCGGGGCGGTTTCGGCGGTCGCGTCCGCGGACGTACCGGCCACGACCTCGGCCGCCTCAGCCGACGCAGCCGCCTCCGCCGGTTCGGTCTGGTCGGCCGCCCGGGCGGCGGTTGGCTCGGCCGCGGCGTCCGGCGCCGTCTCGGGTGGCTGATTCGTCGTGGTGTCGTTCACGGTCTGCTCCCGGGCCGTCCCGGCGGAGCCGTCCCCGCCGCGCTCGTGCTCGCGGCTGCGGGAGGTGTCCGCCGGGGCGGCCTTATCCTCGCGATCCATCGACTAACTTCTTGTCGTCAACTACTTCTTGTCGTCATCGACGACCTCGGCGTCGACGACATCCTCACCGCCGGCGGTGCCGGTGCTGCCGGTGCCGCCGCTCGGGGGCGTGGTCTGGCTGTAGAGCGCCGAGCCCGCCTTCTGGGCGGTCGCGGCCAGCTTCTCCTGGGCCGCCTTGATGCGGTTGATGTCCGCACCGCCGAGCGCGCCACGCAGCTCCGACAGGCCCTCGTTCAGCTCGTCGCGCATCGACTGCGGCAGCTTGTCCCCGCTCTCGGCCAGGAACTTCTCGGTCTGCCACTGCAGGGCCTCGGCCTGGTTGCGGGTCTCCGCCTCCATGCGGCGCTGGCGGTCCTCCTCGGCGTGCTCCTGGGCATCGCGCATCATCCGCTCGATCTCTTCC
Organism: Micromonosporaceae bacterium; assembly: GCA_019690055.1. Lineage (GTDB taxonomy): Bacteria > Actinomycetota > Actinomycetes > Mycobacteriales > Micromonosporaceae > DATBGZ01. The sequence continues at coordinate 2,324 of JADGGF010000076.1, read as the reverse complement.
TTGGGCAGGGCGGAGCCACCCGTGATGGTCATCTTCTGCTCCTTGCCCGTGCCCAGGTCCTTCGCGTGGACGTTGACGATGCCGTTGGCGTCGATGTCGAAGGTGACCTCGATCTGCGGCACGCCCCGCGGCGCCGGCGGAATCCCGGTCAGCTCGAAGGTGCCGAGCTTCTTGTTCTGGGCCGCCATCTCCCGCTCACCCTGGTACACCTGGATGAGCACCGACGGCTGGTTGTCGTCGGCGGTCGTGAAGATCTCCGACCGCTTGGTCGGGATCGTGGTGTTGCGCTCGATGAGCTTGGTGAAGATGCCGCCCTTGGTCTCGATGCCCAGGCTCAGCGGGGTCACGTCGAGCAGCAGGACGTCCTTCACCTCGCCCTTGATCACGCCGGCCTGCAGGGCCGCGCCGACGGCGACCACCTCGTCCGGGTTGACGCCCTTGTTCGGCTCCTTGCCGGTGAGCTGCTTGACCAGCTCGGACACGGCCGGCATCCGGGTGGAGCCACCGACGAGGATCACGTGGTCCACATCGGACACCTTGATGCCCGCGTCCTTGATGGCCTGCTCGAACGGGCCCTTGCACCGCTCCAGCAGGTCCTGGGTCATGCGCTGGAACTCGGCCCGGGACAGGGTCACGTCCAGGTGCAGCGGACCCGACGGACCGGCCGTGATGTAGGGCAGGTTGATGTTCGTGGTGGTGGCTGCCGATAGCTCGATCTTGGCCTTCTCGGCGGCCTCCTTGAGCCGCTGCATCGCCATCTTGTCCTGGGACAGGTCGATGCCGTGCTGCCCGCGGAACGTCTTGACCAGGTGGTCGATGATCCGCTGGTCCCAGTCGTCGCCGCCCAGGTGGTTGTCACCACTGGTCGCCTTGACCTCGATCACGCCGTCGGCCAGCTCGAGCAGCGAGACGTCGAACGTACCGCCACCGAGGTCGAAGACCAGGACGGTCTGCTCCTTGCTGCCCTTGTCCAGGCCGTAGGCCAGGGCGGCGGCGGTGGGCTCGTTGATGATGCGCAGCACGTTGAAGCCCGCGATCTCGCCGGCCTCCTTGGTCGCCTGCCGCTGCGCGTCGTTGAAGTAGGCGGGAACGGTGATCACCGCGTCAGTGATGGTCTCGCCCAGGTAGGCCTCAGCGTCCCGCTTGAGCTTCATCAGCACCCGGGCCGAGATCTCCTGCGGGGTGTACTTCTTGCCATCGATGTCGATGGTCCAGGAGGTGCCCATCTCCCGCTTAACCGAGCGGATGGTCCGCTCGGGGTTGGTCACCGCCTGCCGCTTGGCCACCTCGCCGACGAGCACCTCGCCGTTCTTGGCGAACGCGACGATCGACGGCGTGGTGCGGGATCCCTCGGCGTTCTCGATGACCCGGGGTTCACCACCTTCGAGCACGCTCACCACGGAGTTGGTGGTGCCCAGGTCGATGCCGACCGCACGTGCCATGTCCAGTTCCTCCACGTCTTACCGTTATGAGGCGCCGGTAGCCCGGGCGCCACGCTTCAGGTCCGTTCCATAGTTGAGCGGGCCACGCTCAATGTTGCCACGAGGGCGTCGGATGTCAAATGAAAGTTGAGTCTGACACACGCAAGAATGACGCCGGCGTCCGGCCCGTGACCCGGCCAGCCCCCAGAAGGTGACCTTGAGGGCACCCTCCAACGCCCCGCACGGCCCAGGAGGTGACGTTCTGGACACCTACAGGCCGACGGGCAACGGCGGCAGCGAGGCCAGCGCCGCCGTCTTGATGGAGACGAGGGCGCCGAGGATGAGCACCGTGGCGGCCACCACGCCGACCAGCACGTGGGTGCGGATCGCCCTGGGAGCGTACGCCAGCGCCACGCCGACGATGGCCCCGGTGACCAGGCCACCGAGGTGCGCCTCCAGCGAGATGCTGCTCACGCTGAACGAGAAGATCAGGTTGATCACGAGCACCGTGATGATCGCGGACGTGTCCCGGTTCAGGCGCCGGAAGACCACGAACAGGGCGGCGAACAACCCGTAGATCGCCCCGGAGGCACCGGCCGCCTGCGCCTCAGGGGCGAACACGTACGCGGCGGCGCCGCCGCCCAGCCCGGAGAGCAGGTAGAGCGTGAGGAATCGTCCCGGGCCGAGCCGCGCCTCCAGTTCCCGGCCCAGCACCCACAACGCCCACATGTTCAGTGCGAGGTGCAGCACTCCATAGTGGAGGAACATGTTGGTGATCAGACGGTAGTACTCGCCGTCGGCGATACCGGCCCGGAAGTGCGCCAGCACCACCCGACCGTCGGTCACCTGGGCGACTCCCCACACCGAGCCCCACCGGGTGAGCGGGGTCGGCCCGCCCAGCAG
>JADGGF010000738.1 GCA_019690055.1 Micromonosporaceae bacterium | reverse complement strand
GGGCTCGGTGATGTGTATAAGCGACAGCACCGGCCGGCGGGGGGGCGTTCCGCCCGACGGACGGTTCGGCGATCATCTCCTCCACGCCCGCCATCCAACACTCGGCCGTCGATTCAGGTGGGGCAGCCGGTCGCGTTCGGTCGTATGCCCGACACGTCCGAGCCGGCGTTACCCGACTCGGGCGGCGGGCTCGGGCAGGATGGTTGGGTCGCCGGTTCGCGGGCCTGCTGCGCGCCGGTGACACGGTCGGCAGCCGGCTGGGGGAGGTGGACTTCGGTGGCCGGGCGCATCCGGGACGAGGACGTGGCGTTGGTGCGGGAGCGCACCAACATCGCCGATGTCGTGTCGGAGTACGTGACGCTCAAGCCCGCCGGGCAGGGCACGGTCAAAGGGCTGTGCCCGTTCCACGACGAGAAGACCCCCTCGTTCAACGTGTCGATTACGAAGGGCGTCTATTTCTGCTACGGGTGCGGGGCCGGCGGCGACGCGATCACCTTCCTCACCACCCTGGAACGGCTGACCTTCGTGGAGGCGGTGGAGCGGCTCGCGGCGAAGGCCGGCGTGCAGTTGCACTACGTCGAGGCCGGGCCGGCGCCCACGCGCCCGCAGGGTCAGCGGCAGCGCCTCGTCGCGGCGAACACGGCGGCCGCCGAGTTCTACGCCGAGCAGATCGGCACGCCCGCCGCGCAGGCGGCCCGCCAGTTCCTCGCCGAGCGGGGTTTCGACAAGCAGGCGGCGCAGGACTACGGCTGCGGTTTCGCGCCGGAGGGCTGGGACACGCTCACCCGGTACCTGCAGCAGAAGGGGTTCACCGCCCAGGAGCTGGTCACCGCCGGTCTGGCGAAGCCGGCCCGCTCGGGCAGCCTCATCGACCGCTTCCGGCGGAGGCTGATCTGGCCGATCCGGGATCTCGCCGGGGACGTGATCGGTTTCGGGGCCCGCAAGCTCTTCGATGACGACGACGGCCCCAAGTACCTCAACACGCCCGAGACGCCGCTGTACAAGAAGTCGCACGTGCTCTACGGCATCGAGCGGGCCAAGCGGGAGATCGGCAAGCAGGGCCGCGCGGTGATCGTCGAGGGGTACACCGACGTGATGGCGTGCCACCTCGCCGGCGTGCCCACCGCGGTCGCGACCTGCGGCACCGCGTTCGGGCCGGACCACATCGCGGTGCTGCGCCGGCTGCTGATGGACACCGACGCCTACCGGGGCGAGATCATCTTCACCTTCGACGGCGACGCCGCCGGGCAGAAGGCGGCGCTGCGGGCGTTCGAGGACGACCAGCGGTTCGTGGCCCAGACCTACGTCGCGGTCAGCCCCGACAACATGGATCCGTGCGAGCTGCGCCTGGCCCACGGCGATGTCGCCGTGCGCGACCTCATCGCCCGGCGTACCCCGATGCTGGAGTTCGCCCTTCGGTCCACAGTGGAGAAGTACAACCTCGACGAGGCCGAGGGCCGCGTGGCCGCGCTCAAGGTCGCCGCCCCCCTGGTCGCCCGCATCAAGGACCGCTCGCTGCGCCCCGAGTACACCCGCCGGCTGGCCGGGTTGCTGGGCATGGAGGTCGATGTCGTCACCCGCGCCGTGAACAGCGCCCTGAGCCGGGGCGCGGACCGTCCAGGCGCGGACCGTACGGCGGGCGGCGGGCCCGTGGCGCCCGCCGT
>JADGGF010000075.1 GCA_019690055.1 Micromonosporaceae bacterium | reverse complement strand
CCCCGCGCGGTCGCCTGCTCGCCGTTGGGCTTGACCTCGACGATCGTGTCGAAGATGGGCCGGTCGTTGAGGATGCCCTGCGTCAGGCCCTCGGGACCCATCCGCTCCATGGCCGCCCGCACGCCCTGCTGACCGTGGAATTCGCCCACGCCGTCGATGACCACCTTGGCGCCGTTGGCGAACAGGTCGACCACGTCCGTCCACATCCGACGGTCGACGTAGTAGCCGTACTGGTGCTGGAGGTTACGGACGGAGTCCTCGTCGTTGAGCAGCTCGATCCGGTCGGCCAGCTCCTTGGCGTTGAAGGTGGTCTTCGGCGCCGGGCCGGTCGGCTCGGGGATCGGCACTCCCGTCTCGTCGACGGTGAAGTGGTAGGGCACGACCGGGACCGGCTGGTTGTTGATGGTCCGGAACCCGGTCGCGTAGGCACCCTCGTAGAGCGGGTAGTACCGCAGCAGCGAGATCTTCCACTCGCCGTTCTCGAGCACGTACTCGTTCTCGTAGATGCCACCGTCGATGCGCGCCTGGCCCTGGCCGTCGCCGAGGAACCGGATGCCGGACCACCGGCCCTTCGCGCTGCGCCCGTCGGCGGAGAGCGTGACGAGGGGTTGGTCGATCACGTTGGTGTGCAGGGAGCCCGGGTTGACGCCGTTCATCGCCCCCGCTTCGGCCTCCAACCATGACCGGATGTTCTCGTGACCGGTCACGACCTGGCTCCCCCACTGCAGCGTGCCGCCCTGGGCGAACAACGCCGCCATCTCGTCCCACCGCCCGAACTGGGCCAGGTGGGCGTAGGTTCGCTGCACGTCCTTGACCTCACGCAGCGACTCAACTCGTTCGATGTCACGGGCCAGGGTGTCCAGCGTGACCGCTGGGGGACTTGCCACCCCGGTTGCCTGCACCGCGACCGTCACGCCCGCTGCTACGAGCAACGCGGTCGCTGTCCCTAATAGACGTTTCATCATCACATCCCTATCCGTCATTGTCTCGGCGGGATTCCCTCTTCCGCGCGGGTAGGGGGATATCTGCACTCGCCTCCGTCCCGGGTCATGGAGCGCGATGTCGGTGACCGTACGAGACATGTTCGAAATATGCAAGACATGTGCACCATCTGAACCTTGCTGCCCGCCGCGGCCTCACTGGGCGGGACCGGGCGTCTGCCACCCGCCCGCCGCCAATGTCAGGAAGGACGCCCTCTTGTCGCTTTTTGCCTAGGAAGGACGCCCTCCTGACACGAAGGCGCTGCTGCGGCGGTACCACCGGGCGGTCCGCACGGCCGACTGGCCGTACGGTCCGAGGTCCGTACGACTGAGCGAGCTGTATGGACGGAACACGCGAACGCGGGCCGGCCAAGGCCCGGCTGGCCGGCGTCGGCACAGGTACCTGGCCCGGCCAAGGAGGACCGGCCCGAGTCGCCGCGCTACGCGGACTCAGGCGGTGGAGACGGGCTCACCGCCGAGCTCGTCGGTCAGCGCGGCGGCGGTGGCCATGAGCTGGTCGAGCGGACCGGACAGGTCAGTGACGTCGCCGGCACCCAGCACCGCGACGGTGGCGCACAGCCCTTTCTCATCGAACACCGGGGCGGCGAGCCCGAAGGACCCGCCCCGGTGCCGCACGAAGCTGAACCCCCGCTGCCGCGCGGTGTTGACCTCCGCCTCCAGGCGCGCCCGCTCCGCGGGTGACAGGTCGCCCGCGATCAGGTCCATGGTGGCCTGGTCGGAGTAGGCGAGCAGCAGGATGGTCTGCGCCGCGCTGGCGTCGAGCTTCGTGCCGACGTGCACCGTCAGCACGACCGGGTGGCTCGTGTCCTCCTCGACGAGGGCGACCACGGGCCCTTGGGAACCACGGACGCCGAGCACCGCCGTCATCCGGACGGCGGCGCTCAGCTTCCGCAGGTGTGGGCGGGCGATCTCCACGATGCGCTGGCGTCCCAGGGCGAGGGCCCCCAGCTCGAGCATCAGACCGCCGAGCACGAAGGTTCCCCGTCGGCTACCACGGTCGAGGATGCCGGCGGCAACCATCGACGAGCAGTAGCGGTACGCCGTAGTGCGGTTCAGGCCGGTGCGCTCGGCGACCTCCGCGGCGGTGAGCTCGATGACCCGAGGGCCGAACAGGGCACAGATCTGGCCAACGCGCGCCACCGCCCTGATGTCGGCACTCGTGCCCTCCGCCTGCTCAGAGTTCGCCATGCCCGAATCGTATTTCACATCGCGGACGAAATGCCAACCCAGGCCCGGACCTCAGCCCACCAGCCAATTAGTGAGCTTCGTCGTGACCTCGTTGAAGTTCTGGGCGTACCACTCGATGTCCTGGAGCACGGTCTTGCCGGTGTTGACCGGTCCGTACACCTCGACCTTCTTCGCGTTCTCCGACAGGTTCAACGGCGCGGCCAGGTTCACTGGCGCCGTGCCGAGCGTCTCGGTGATGCCGGCGACCGCCTCGGGATCCACCACCGCCGTGGCGAGGAAGCGCTCGGCGGCCTTCGCGTTCGGCGACCCCTTCGGCACCGCGAAGGCATTGATCGAAGTAACCGTCACGTCCCAGACGATCGTGATGTCCATACCCTCGTCCATCAGGGGAACGAGCCGCGAGTCGGCCAGCAGGAACAGGTCGACCTGCTTGGCGCTGACCGCCTGCTGCAGCGCGCCTACGTTGGGCGCGAACGTCGTCACGTCGCGGATCGTCTCGAGCTTCGCCAGCGACCGGTCCACGTCCAGCGGGTACAGGTTCTCCGGCGACACGCCATCGGCCAGCAGCGGGTACTCGAGGATGCCGTTCTGCAGGTTGGTAAGGATGCCGCGCTGACCCGGGAACTTCTCGACGTCGAAGAAGTCCTTGATCGTCTTCGGCGCCTTGTCCGGGTCCGGGAACGCGTCCGTACGGTACGCGAATGGAGTGGCGTTGATGAAGTTGCCGATGTAGCACTCCCCGACCGTCTGGGGGACGAGGTTCGTCTGGTCGACGCTGGAGAGGTCGAGGCGCTCGAAGAGCGTCCCGCAGTTCTGGGTGGCCGCCGCGGGCGCGACGGCGACCACGTCCCACACGACGGAGCCGCTCTCCACCTGTGCCTTCACCTGGGCGACGTCCGGAGGTGACGTATTGATGAATGTGACGTTCGGGTTGGCCGCGGTGTACGGCTCCTGGTAGTACTTGATCATCGCGTCCTGGCCGACACCGCCGTAGGCGACGAACGTCAGTGTTACGGGGCCATCGGGGTCGGTCGGCGTCGTTTCGCCAGAACAGGCAGCGAGCATGGCGACGCTGGCGATCGCACTGATCGTCGCCAAGGCGCGGTTTCTTCTCGACACCGTCGTCACTTCCTTCGGTGGTAAGGGCGCGTTCGCACCAAGGGTTGTTGGTCAGGTTGTTGTTGGTGGTGTTGTTCGAGGCGTTGTTGGTTTCGAGGTGTTGCTGGTTCGACGTGGTGGTGTTTTCGGACTATGGAGTTGTGGCTCGTATGTCGGATGCTTGTTTCGGTCTGACCGGGCGGAGCCGGACATCCTAACTCACTTGATCGCGAGTGCGTTCGGCGGTGATCCGACACCGCCGGGCAGGTTGAGCGGCTTGCAGGTGAGGAAGAACTCGTAGACGCCATCGGCGGCGCAGTCGGCCGCGAGATCGTCGAGCTTCCACAGCTCGCCCATCGCCATGCCCAGCAGCGCGATGAGCGGACGGTGCAGCATGCCGCTGTGGTCCACGCCCCGCGGCGGCGGCCGGTCCTGGGCGGTGCGGAGCTCGGACTCGAGCACGGGGTCCGCCTCCACGGCCGGATTGTCACCGGCCACGAGGGCGATCTCGTGGTCCCACAGCCAGCGCAGCACCGACTCGCGCTGGGCCAGTCCCGGCGAACGGTTACGCGTGTTGAACTCGGCGCGCTCGGCGGGTGACTTCGCCACGTAGTTCTCGGCCCAGCCCGTGCGCAGCAACAGCATGTCGCCACCCTGCCAGGTCACGCCCTGCGCCTGCGCGATCGCGTCCAGATCCTTGGCGTCGAGCGCGATCGTCTGTTCGCAGTCGTACGGGCGGCCCTGCGCGGCGAAGAACCGGGGGACGTCGAGCAGCACGCCTCGCCCGGCGATCCCCACCTGTGCCCAGTGATGGATGCCGAGTGCGGTCGAGCCTTCCTGGTTGTCCTCAGTGGACAGACCACCGTAGAAGCCGTGCACCGGGTGGCCAATGTGGCGCAGTGCATCGAGCTGGGAGGTGGACTGCAGGTAGAAGGAGTCGACCCAGTCGTCCCGGTGGAACTCGTTGTTGGCGAACACGTGGTGCACGGTGGGGCGCCGCGTGCCCGTCGGGTACGGCTCGAACGCGTTGACCGGGTAGTCGAGGTTGAACCGCCGGCCGGTGCGGATGAGCCGGGCCGCGGCGGCCACCCGCTGCGGGGTGAGCAGATTGATGGTGCCGAGCTGGTCGCCCGGCCCGAAGACGTCCCAGGCGGCGCCGGGTACGCGAGCCTGCCGCAACTCGTCATAGGTCGGCCGACGCCCGCTCGTGGCCGTGCTCGCCGCGGCCGCCACACCGACGGTCTCATCGCCTACCCGCGTCATGCCGGCTGCTCCTCGAGCCCCAGGAGGAACGCCGGGTTGTCGGCGATCATCCGACGGACGTCCTTTTCGGACACACCATGGTCGAGCAGCTGCTGGACGATGTAGACGTAGCCGTCCGCCGGCAGGGGGTTGCCCTGTTGTCCGAGATCCGAACCGATGGTCGTCCGCTCCGGTCCGACCCGATTGATCCAGCCGACCAGTTGCTCGATCGGCCACCGCGGTTGGGCGACGTCCGGGTGGTACATCGCGATCTCGTGCTCGACGTACGCCCCCATCCGGACCAGCTCTTCGACATCGGTCTCTGACGCACCGATCACGAAGTCGGGATGCTGGACGAGCAGCCGCCGCACACCCTTGGCCACGGCCACCGAGAACAGCGCCTTCATGGACTCCACATCGAGGTGGCCACCCGTGAGCAGCGCGTCCGCGTCGGCCACGACCTCGACCACCCGGGTCGTGGCCGCGGAGACCGATCCTGACTCGTCGAAGACCGAAACCTCGCTCTCCAACAGATCGAGCCCCGACGTTGGGAAACCATGGGCATGCTTGTGATTCTCGATGTGTTGGCGAGCCGAGACCGTCGGACCCCACACGCACCGTCCGCCCATGCGCAGGCTCATCGCCACCGCCGAGGGGTTCATGCCGCCCACCTCGGAGTTCAGCGCCACCCCGCCGTACACCGGCGTGGGCGCGGCGGCGAGCTGGGGTTGCATGGCGAGCAGGTCCATCACCGTGTTGTGGTGGTGCGACTTCACCAGGATCGCGCGCAGGCCGATGCGGGCCGCGTCATACGACGCCTCAATGTGGTTGATCCGCCGGGGAAACGGGCTCGGGCCGGAATGACAGTGCAGGTCGACTGCCCCGTCGAGAACCTTCCGCAGAGCTGGGGGAACCGGCTGGGCATCCTCGGCGGCCATGACGCTCCTTGTTCGTAGACTGAACTTGGCGTTCAGCATACGCACGACGTAACACGCTGTCCATGGTCCGGGCGGGGAACTTCGGCGGCGAACCATCGAGGAGAGGGCGGTTGTGCGGCTGGCTCGACGGGGAGGTGGCTCGCTGATCTGGTTACCTGCGCCGCCTTCCCGCCCACCGGCCCGGTTGTTCGGCCACTTCGCGCCTCTGAATCGCCACCCAGCCGCGGGCGCAATCCGAGGTCGATCAGGCTCGCCCACGGCCCACTTCACCAGGCCTTGCGTGCGGATGCAAGATTGGATGACTCACAGAACGAACACACGGCCGAACGGGTTCCACGAAGCACGCAGCGCCTGGAGCTGCCCGGCCGGGTCAGCGCCCGGAGGTTGGGCGGGCCAGTGGCCGATGGCAGCACAGCGGGCCCGGCGCGCGAGTCCCCCGGCCACGCTCGCCGAGCCCGCCCAAGGATCTCCGGTTCACCCACCGAATCGAGATCGAAGACGGCGGGCTGGTGGTCTACGTCCCGGCATCGGTGCCCGGCGGCACCATCTGCACGCCGAGCTGTTGACACACCTGAAACAGCTCGTTCACGCTCCACACGTCAGCGATCTTGCCCTCGGCGTTGAAGCGGATGAAGGTCGCCCCGGAGTAGGTGACCGACCGTCCGGTCGGCGGCACGGGGCCGAACTGGCCGAGCTGCGTCCCGGCCCCGCGCCACCGTATTGCCGCTCGGTCGCCGGACACGACCAGATCCACGATCTCGTAACGCTGATCCGGGAAGGCCTTGCGGCGGTCGCGGTGCCAGGCGAGCGTCGCCTCGGGTCCGGTGCCGCCCATGCCCGGGCAGTCAGCCGCGACCAGGTCGTACGCCGACTCCTCCCGTTCGCCGTTCCAGACGTCCGCCACGAACCGCCGTACCACATCCTCAAGATCGCTCACGGGCATCCATGCTAGTGAGCGGCGACCTTCACGGCGGCGGTGAGCACCCGCTCGACGGCTCCGCCAGTCGCCGGGAGGTGGAACCGTGCCGCCTCGTGCCGATGGGGCACCGGTAGTACCTGCTCGCGTACGCCCGTCCCGGCCGGCGGCGGAGCTTCCGCCTGGACCGCACGCGGCACAGCGGGCCCGATGCCGGGCATCGGGCCCGATCCAGCACTGTGGACGGTTGTGCTTCCCGTGCTACCCGCCGAACTCGGCGGCATGGTCGCGGGCCCACTCGGCCAGCGTCTTCGCCGGCCGGCCGATCAGCGCGTCCGGCGGTCTCGGCACGTCGGGCTCGGTCACGGTGTCGGACCAGTAGCGCAGCAGCATCGTCACGATGTCCGCGCTCACGCCGTACCGCGCCATCTCGGCGGCGAACTCCTCCGGGCTCTGCTCGGTGAAGGTGAGCTCGCGCCCGATCGCGTCGGCGATGGCCTGGAGTTGCTCGACGCGGGTCAGAGCCTCAGGCCCCGTCATCGCGTAGGTCCGGCCCTCGTGGCCGGGCTGGGTGAGCGCGGCGGCCGCCGCCGCGGCGACGTCGGCCTCGTGGATCGGGGCCTGAGCCGAGGTCGGGTACGGGCCGCGGATACCGCCGGTGAACCGGATCGGCTGGCTCCAGGCCAGCAGGTTGCTGGCGAAGGTGCCCGGCCGCAGGATCGTCCACTGGGCACCGCTCGCCCGCACGGCCTCCTCGATCGCCGAGTGGTGCCGCTGGCTGGCCGAGCCGTGGTCTCGCTCGTGCTCCAGCGCGGCGGCCAGCGACGACAGCAGCACCAGGCGCCGTACGCCGCTGGCCGCGGCGGCCCGGGCGAAGGCGCCCGCCCCGTCGGCGGGGAAGACGAACGCGGCGGTCACGCCGTCGAAGATCCCTTCGGGCAGGTGGTCGAAGCTGCCGGTGACGACCTCGGCCCCCGCCGGCAGGTCGGCCTTCGCAGGCGATCGGGTCAGCGCCCGCACCCGGTGACCGGATTCGATGAGCTGGGTGACGAGGTGGCGACCGACGCGGCCGCTGGCCCCGCTGATGAGGAAGAGCGTGTCCGTCATGAGCACCACTCTCTCGGCAATTGCGGCAGGATCCTTGCCGCAGTCCAGGAGAATCTTCCCGCCATGCAGAATCCGTCCGCCCGCTTGCTACGCCTGCTCACGCTGCTGCAGACCCGGTCCCGGTGGACCGGGCCGGAGCTGTGTGACCGCCTGGGCGTGAGCGCCCGCACGCTGCGCTACGACATGGCCAAGCTGCGCGACCTCGGCTACCGCGTGCAGGCCGAGCCCGGGGCCGCCGGCGGATACTCGTTGCGGCCCGGCGACACGTTGCCGCCGCTGCACCTCGACGACGACGAGGCAGTGGCGATGGCCATCGGCCTGCGCGCCGCATCCGGGGTCGCGGGGCTCGGCGAGTCGGCCGCGACGGCCCTGACCAAGCTCGAGCAACTGCTGCCCCGGCGGCTGCGCGGCCGGGTGACCACGCTGGTCAGCTTCACCGCCGCCGTGGGGCAGACCGGGCCCGCTATCGATCCGGATCTGGTGGTGTTCCTGACCGGCGCCTGCCGGGACCATCGCCAGGTCCGGTTCGACTACGCGGCCCGCGACGGCTCGGCCAGCCGACGGGAGGTGGAACCGTACCGACTCGTGCAAATGGGGCACCGGTGGTACCTGCTGGCGTACGACCCCGGCCGGGCCGGGTGGCGCAGCTTCCGCCTGGACCGCATGCAGGTGCACCGGCCCGAGGGACCCCGGTTCGCACCCCGCGAGGCGCCCGACCCGACGAGACTGCTCGCGAGCACGGACGCGTACTTCCGCCGCCACCGAGCGACGGTCCTCGTCCAAGCGCCAGTGGATGCCGTCGCCATGCGCCTCCCGCAGTCCGTGCCCGTCGAGTGGGTCGACCCCGGGGTTTGCCGGGTGCACGCCACCGGCGAGACGCCGTACCAGCTCGCGGTGAACCTGCTGCTCATCGATCAGGACTTCACGGTCGAGCAGGCCTCGGCCGCGGTGCTCGACGCCCTCCGGATGCTCGGCGAGCGAATCACCGCGGCGATCGCCGGCACCGTTGACGATCACGGGAAGGGGAAGGGTGTCCCCGGGAAGAACATTCGCAGCACCGTACCGGCCACGAAGGCCGCGAACGGGACGATAGGGACCAGCAACAGGACGTAGATGCGATTGAGCGATTTGCGGATCGCGCGAACCTCCTCCACGAGGAGGCGGAGCTGGTCATCGGTCGAGAGTGGCGTCATCACCTCAGGCTGCTGGACCGACGGGCGTCCGGTCCACCCCGGATGACGGAGCCTCGGGTCCAGACGGGGCATGCGCGGCAATACCCGGATAGTTGGAAACACCCGAATGGCCGGTAACACCCGGATGCGTGAGGGTACGGCCGGGGGCGCCCACCGGGAACCCGTCTCACGCCCGCCGCCAGGGCGTCCCCCCGCGAGACGGCTCCTCGTGGCGCCCCCAAGAAGATCAGACATCACCGCGCCCCCGGTACGGAACCCCGCGCGAATTATCCGGACAAGACCCGGACAGACTCCGGACACCGACCGGACGCGCGTCGTCGCAGGTCAGCGGCCCTATCGTCGGGACACCGCCGATCAGACGCTGTGAAGATCAGACACTGTGCCGATCAGACGAGGCAGGGTCGGGTGAGGGCCGCGCCGGGCACGTACCGGGCCCACTCCGCCTCGGTGACCGGGTCGCCGGTGGTGGCGCAGATGTGCGCCGCGACCCGTTCCGGGTCCGTCTCCCACAGGTGGACCATCCGGTCAAGACCGGAACTGGCCAGCAGGGTCGGGCGCTGCGGGTCGAAGGTGAGGCCGTACACCGCCGCGGTCGACGCGTCGATGCTCGCGAGCCGTTCGGGCTCGGCCGGGTTGGCGACGTCGTACAGCCAGATGCCCCCGTCGGTGCCGCTGGCCGCCAGGGTGTGCGAATCCGGGCTGAACGCCACGCCCAGCACGTACCCATGCGTACCGGGCAAAGGCCCACCAATCGGCTGCGGCTGGCTGCGGTCGGTGACATCGAACAGCCGGATCGTGCTGTCCCCGACCCCGGCGGCGAGCAGCCGGCCGTCGGGGCTGAAGGCGACCGAGGCGACATAGGTGTCCGCGGTGAGGAACGGCTCGCCGAGCGGGGCCGGGGCCTGCGGGTTGGTGACGTCCCACAGGCGGGCGGTGTTGTCGATGCTGGCGGTCGCGACCGTACGGCCGTCCGGGCTGAACGCCACCATGTAGATGTAGTTGGTGTGACCGGTCAACGGCCGGCCGGGCGCCTGCGGGTCGGTCACGTCCCACAGCCAGGCATGGGCGTCGTCGCTGCCGGCGACGACGTAACGCCCGTCCGGCGAGAAGGCGAGCGACTCGATGAGGTCGGTGGGGCCGGTCAGAATGCCCAGCAGCGCGGGTGGATCAACCGCGACATCCCAGAGCTGAACCGGGCCGCTCCGGGTGCCGAGCACCATGCGACGGCCGTCCGGGCTGACCGCGCCCGTTCCGTCGACCAGCTCGTGCTCACCGGGCGCGGTGAAGGGGCCGACCTCCACCATCGGGGCCCGGGGATCAGCGACGTTCCAGATCGTCCCGGTGTCGTCCCCGCTGGAGACGCCGAGCCGGCCGCCGGACATGAACGTGATCCCGAAGACGCCGCCGCCGAACCCGGTCAGGGTGGGTTCGCTGACCGACCACACCCGAACCGTGCCGTCGGCGGCGGTGGAGGCGAGCGCGCCGTTCGGGAGGAACGCCACGGCCGTCACCGCCCCCGGGTGGGGCAGCTCGCGGGTGAGGGTGCCGGTCGCGGTCCGCCACAGCCGCACCTCACCGTCGGAGCTGGCCGCGGCGAGCGTGGCCCCGTCGGGGCTCACGGCGAGCGAGTTGATCCAGCTCTCGGCGCCGGCGAGCGGGTCGCCGATCGGGGCGGGGGCGGCGGGCTCGCGGACGTCCCACCGCCGCACCAGCCGGTCCTGACCCCCGGTGACCAGCGTCTGCCCGTCCTGGGTGAACGTCACGGCGAGGATGGTGGACTCGCCCGCGGCCAGCGGCGGGCCGACCGCCACCGGACGCTGTGGGTCGGAGACGTCGAACAGGCTGACCCACCCGCCGTTGCCACCCACCGCCAGCACCTGGCCGTCGGGCCGGAAGGCCACCGCATGCAGCGCCGAGACGGCGGGCACGGTGGCGACGAGGCCGGGCTTGGCGGGGTCGGTGACGTCCCACAGGCGCAGGGTCTTGTCGTTGCTGACGACGGCGAGCAGGGTGCCGTCGGGGCTGAACGCGGCCGCGTAGAGCGTGTCTTCGGCCGCACCGGCCACCTCGCCGACCACCCGCGGGTTGGCCGGGTCGGCCACGTCCCACAACCGTATGGTCCGGTCCCCGCCGACGCTGGCGAGTAGGCGACCTTCGGAGCGCAGAGCCAGGCCGAACACTGTGCCGGGATGGACGTCAATCAATGGCGTCGTCGGTACGGGCGGCGTCACACTCGTGTCGTAGAGCCGGATCGCGCCGTCGATGTCGGCGATGACCATGAGCCGTCCGTCGGCCGAAACGACCACGGTCTGCAGGAAGCCGCTGCCGCTGATCAGCCGGGACACCGTCGGTTGCGCGTACGCCTCGAGCAGGCTCGCCCGGGCCTCCGGGGTCGGCGCGACGCGGTACGCGGCCAGGGACAGCTGGGCCGCGAGCGCGACATCGGTGGCCCGCAGTTCGTTGGCGGTGACCGCGATCTGGCGCGACACCGCGAGGTCGCGTTCGTGCGCCCGCGCGGAGCTCTCGACGGCGGCGAACGTGCCCAGCCCGGCGGCGACCAGCAGCAGTACGCCGAGCGCGGCCACGAGCTGCACGAGCCGGCGCGTGCGACGGCGTTCCGCGAGTTGCCGGGCCGCCTCGTGCGCGATGCTCGCGTCGAGGAACTCGCGCTCCAGCGGGTTGAGCTGCGCGGCGTGGTCCGGGTCGACGGCCCAGTCGCGGGCCAGATCGAGGCGGGTACCGCGGTAGAGCGCGGCGTCGTCGCGGTCGCTGTCCCGCCAGGCGACCGCCGCCTCGGTCAACTGCCGGTGGACCCGCAGTCCGGCGCGGTCGGCGTCGATCCAGCCGACCAGCCGGGGCCAGGCGCGCAGCAACGCCTCGTGGGTGATCTCGACGTGCGTCTCGTCGGCCGACAGCAGCCGTTGCTGCACGAACTCCTCGACGACCACTTCCAGCTCCGAGCCGGACTCGGCCAACTCGGACAGCGGTACCCGACGCCGCGTGTCGGCCATGTCGGGGGCGACCTGGACCAGGCGCAGGAACAGGGCTCGGGCGAGCTCGCGCTGCTCGTCGTCGAGTTGGTCGTAGACCTCTTCCGCCGTTCGGGCGATCGCGTGGGCGATCCCGCCACTCTCGCGGTAGGCGGCCACGGACATACCCCGGCGCTCACCACGCTCCCATGTGGACAGCAGTGCGTGGGACAGCAGCGGCAGCGCCCCGGCCTCATGGGCATCGCCGATGCTCGATCCCGTCGGCGACAAGTCGGCCAGCAGCAGGTCGACCAGGCCCTCCTCCACGGGAGCCTTGACCCGGCGGGCCGGCTCGGCGATGGCCCGGCGCAGCTCCTCGGTGGTCATCGGACCGACCACGACCTGGCGCTCCTGCAGGGCGGAAACGAGGGTCTCGTAGCGCACGGCGTGGGCGTAGAAGTCCGCCCGCATGCCGGCCACGAGCGCCACCGGCCTACGCGATGCCTCGCCGGTCGCCGTTGTGTCGGTCGCCGGTCGGCCGGAGGCGGCGAGGTCGTCCAGCGCGGCGAGAAAGGCCCGGCGCTGCGCCTCGTCCGCGCAGGCGGCGAAGAGTTCCTCGAACTGATCGATGATGACCAGCAGCCCGCCCTCCCCGGTGTCCCTCTCGGCCAGCGCTGCCGCCAGCGCGTCCACCGGCCGCTCGCCCGGCGTCATCAGCACGACCGTCCACGGCCCG
>JADGGF010000737.1 GCA_019690055.1 Micromonosporaceae bacterium | reverse complement strand
GTATTGGAGCGTGAGCATCCACTACACCGACCCCTTCGCGACACCCGAGCCCGCCCGCTCCCCGGTCCGGCGCCTGCGCGGCCGGATGCCGGCCCCGGTCACCGTGTGGACGGCGTACGGCACCGACGACCGCCCGGCCGGCCTCACGGTGTCGTCCACAGTGGTCGTCGACGGCGATCCGGGCGTGATCCTCGGCCTGGTGGACGAGGAGTCGGACCTCTACGCGGCGGCGCTCGCGTCGGGCCGGATCGTGGTCATGGTGCTGCGTGAGGGGGAGAACCAGCTCGCCGACCGGTTCGCTGGCCTCCTGCCGGCGCCGGGTGGGCCGTTCGCCGACGGCGGATGGGAGCGTACGGAGTACGGACCCGTACGGGCCGGGGCTCGGACCTGGGCCGGCTGCCGGGTCGTGTCGACGCAGCCCGTGGGCTACGCCCGGCTGGTTCAGGCGTCAGTGGACACGATTCACCTCGATGACGCGGGCCACCGTGATGACTCTGGCCACCGTGATGGCACCGGCCGCCTCGATGACGTGCGGCGTCCGCTGGTGCACTACCGCGGCCGCTACGTCAGGCTCGCGACGTAGCAGGTGACCGGACAGGCACAGTAGACACACGAATGGCCACAGTAGACGGTCACGCCCACAGTGGACGGCCAGTCGGTCAGGTCAGGCGCTGCCGGAAGTACTCGACCGTCCGACGCAGACCCTCCTCCGGCGCAACCACCGGCTCGTAGCCGAGCAGGCGGCGGGCGAGCGTGAGGTCCGGGCGTCGCCGCTCGGGGTCGTCCGGGGCCTTGGCCACGTGCACGATCGGCGAGGAGCTGCCGACCAGCGACACGATCGTCTCGGCCAGGGCGCGCATGCTGATCTCGTGGGTCGCGCCGCAGTTGATCGGCCCGGTCTCGCGCGAGTCCAGCAGGGCCAGGATGCCGCGGACCAGGTCGTCGACGTAGCAGATGGATCGGGTCTGCTGACCGGTGCCCATCACGGTGACCGGCTCGCCGCGCAGCGCCTGGGTGATGAACGTGGGGATGGCGCGACCGTCGTCGAGCGACATCCGCGGGCCGTACGTGTTGAAGATCCGGACGATCGCCACGTCGGCGCCGCGGTCACGGTGGTAGGCCATGGTGGCCGCCTCGGCGAAGCGCTTGGACTCGTCGTAGACCGCGCGCTCGCCGATCGGGTTGACGTTGCCCCAGTACGACTCGGGCTGGGGGTGCACGAGCGGGTCTCCGTACGCCTCCGAGGTCGAGGCGAGCAGGAACCGGGCCCCGTCGGCGACGGCCCGCTCCAGCAGGTGCAGTGTGCCGACCCCGTTGACCCGCATGATCTCCAGCGCGTACCGGCGAAAGTCGGTCGGGCTCGCCGGGGAGGCGAGGTGCATGATCGCGTCGAACCGGCCTCCCAGGGCCGGCACCCGCGGGAGTGGCTCGGCGACGTCCGCCTCGACGAGCGTGAAGCGCGGATTCCCCTCGTGGTGGGCGATGTTCTCCTTGGCTCCGGTGATGAAGTTGTCGACGACGACGACCGTGGCGCCGCGGTCCAGCAGCCGATCAACCACGTGGGAGGGCACGAAACCGGCGCCGCCGGTGACCAGGATCCGGCTTCCCTCGCCGAACCGAGGCTCGATCGTCACGGGCGGGTCGGCCAAGGGTGGGACATCTGCCACGGCTCCACCCTAGAAC
>JADGGF010000736.1 GCA_019690055.1 Micromonosporaceae bacterium | reverse complement strand
CCCGGGCGCTGCGGGCGGAGGGGGCCGGGTCGGTGGTGGTGAGTCGAGCCGAGAAGCCGGCCGTGGCCCTGCTCGACGGAGAAGAGGTGCTGGTGGTGGCGCCCCGGCTGGAGCTGGCCGACCCGCGCGGTGCGGGCGACTCCATGACGGCCGCGGTGGCGGCGATGCTGGCGCGGGGAGCCGGTCTCGCCGATGCCGTACGGATGGGCGCCGCCGCCGGCGCGGTCACGGTCACGCGTCACGGGTTGGGCACGGCCCCCGCCGCGGCCGTGGCTGAGCTCGCCAAGCGGGTGCGGCTGGTCAGCCTCGCCGAGCAGGGATCGGTCGGATAGCCATCGCAATATCCATATTCATAAGAGGTGAGATCGATGACCGAACGTCGCCGGGTGCTGATCACCAACGACGACGGCATCCACGCGGCGGGGTTGCGCTGGCTGGCTCGGGCCGCCTTGGCCGCCGGCTTTGAGGTCGTCGTGGCCGCGCCCGACTACGAGGCGAGCGGTTCCAGCGCGGCGCTGACCGCCGTGTACCGGGACCGGCGGCTGGCCGTGACCCCGGCCGATCTCGGCACCGACCTGCCGGTCGAGGCGTTCGCCGTGCAGGCGTCCCCGGGGTACGTGGTGATGCTCGCTGCCATCGGCACCTTCGGGCGGCCCCCGGATCTCGTGCTCTCCGGCATCAACCGCGGCGCCAACACCGGGCACGTGGTGCTGCACTCGGGCACCGTGGGCGCGGCTCTGACCGCGGCCAACCACGGCATCCCCGCGATGGCCGTCTCGCTCGATGCGCTGCCGGGCGAGGACGCGGCCGAGTCGCTCACCGAGTACTTCCGCGCGGCCGACGGCGACTGGCTCCACTGGGCCACGGCCAGCGAGATCGCCTGTCGCTGTCTGTCCATCGTGGACAAACTGCCGCCGGAGACTGTGCTGAATGTCAATGTGCCCAACCGGGCCCTGGATGCGCTCGCCGGGCTGCGGCAGGCCCGGCTGGCCCCGTTCGGCCACGTGCAGATGGCGGTGGCGGAGGCCGGCGAGGGCTACGTACGCACCACGGTCGAGCGCGCCACCAACCGGTTGGCTCCGGACACCGACACGGCGCTGCTCGCCAACGGGTACGCCACCGTCACAGTGATCACCGCGGTGCGCGAGGTGCCGTCCCCGCTCGACCTCGACGACGCGATGCCGTCGCGGTGCGGCGAGCCGCGCGCCGAGGGTGGTGAGGCCCCCGGCGGTCGATGACGCCGACGGCAGCTACACCGATACTGACTCGAATACGGTTGCCCTCGTCAGGTAGGCAGGTCAGTCCTCCGCGTGGTCGAGGACGGCGGCCAGCAGACCGGGGAAGGCGGCGTCGAACTCGGCCCGGCGAAGACGGTTGAGGCGGCGCGCTCCCTCGTCGCGCTGCTCGATCAGGCCCGCGGATCGCAGGACGGCGAAGTGGTGGCTCGCGGTGGCCTTCGTGACCGGGAGGTCGAAGGTGCCGCAGGCGCGGGTCCAGTCGTCGTGTGCGGCCAGGTCCCGAAGGATCGAGCGCCGCACCGGATCGGCGAGCGCTTCCAGCGCCGTTTGCAACGAGACCCGCGCCGGGTCGGCATGCGTGAGCGTACGGGCCCGAGCGGACTCGGCAGCCATGTGTTCGATCCTCGTCGTACAGTGTGTTCGCTGGCCATCGAACAGTTTAGCGAGGTGCTGG
>JADGGF010000074.1 GCA_019690055.1 Micromonosporaceae bacterium | reverse complement strand
GGCACGTCCACGGCCCTCACAGCCCGCCGGCTCGCGCCCCAGGACCCCGAGACCGCAACGGCCATCCCAGGACACCCGAAAGCCACCAGCCACCTAGGCTGGGTCGGTGCGCTCACGCGATGACCTGTTCGAGGATGCCCGCAGGCGGCGGGAACGCACTCGAGACGAGAACCGGCACCTGCGTCGGATCAGGCGCCGCCGCGAGGCGCGATGGCGCCGCATCGCCACGGCGAGCGGTCTTCTGGCCGGATATCTGCTCGACACGGCGCTCGGTGACCCGCGGCGCCTGCATCCGGTCGCGGGCTTCGGCACGGCGGCCACCGCCCTGGAGCGACGGATGTACGCGCCGACGCGGGCGGCCGGGGCCCGGTACGCCGCGCTGGCGGTCGGCGTTCCCGTCCTCGCGGCGACCGCGCTGTCGGTGGCCACACGGCGCCGGCCGGTGGCCCGGGCCGCGCTCGTCGCGATGACGACCTGGACGGTCCTCGGTGGACGGTCGCTGCGCCGCCAGGCGGGGGCCCTGGCCCGGTCGCTGCAGGCCGGCGACCTGGCTGCCGCCCGGTGTCGGTTGCCGAACCTGGCGGGCCGGGATCCGGCCGCGCTGGACGAGCGGGAGCTCACTCGGGCAACCATCGAGTCGGTGGCGGAGAACACCTCCGACGCCGTGGTCGCTCCGCTGTTCTGGGGCGCCCTCGCCGGGCTGCCGGGGTTGGTGGGATACCGGGCGGTGAACACGCTCGATGCGATGGTGGGACACCGGACGCCGCGCTACGCCGACTTCGGCACGGCTGCCGCGCGGGCCGACGATGTGGCGAATCTGGTGCCGAGCCGGCTCACCGCGCTGGCGTTCGTCGCGGGAGCACCGCTCGTCGGCGGTCGTCGCCTCCGTACGGGCTGGATCTGGTTCCGGGATGGCAACCGCCATCCGAGCCCCAACGCCGGCCAGTGCGAGGCGGCGATGGCGGGCGCACTCGGGGTACGGCTCGGCGGCCGGAACGTCTACTTCGGACGGGCCGAGGAGCGGCCGACGCTGGGTGACGGCCGGTCGCCGGAACCGGCCGACATCTACCGGGCGATACGTCTATCGGCGGCCGCGAGCGCGATGGCCGTGTCAGTTGCGGTCCTGCGGGCGCTGTCCGGGCCGTGGCGCTGGCTGGTCGCTCGGCGCCGGCTGGTCGCCGGTCGCCGGGCGCGCCGGACCGAACGGGCGTGAGCCGTTCGCCCAGGGTCGGCGTAGGGCTTCCCCGATGGCTGGCTGGCCGCGTCGGGCCTACGATCAGGCGGGTTGCGTGAGGTTCCGGTCCCTCGGGGCCGGTCGGCTCGGTAGGAGGACAAGCACATGAGGCGCAGCGTCGCGCAGGTGCGGGCCGCGGTCGAGGCGAACCTGCCCGGCGTACGGGCGGACCTGGAACGCCTGATCCGGATCCCCGGGATCGCCTTCGCCGGGTTCGACGCCGATGTGGTGCGCCGCAGCGCGGATGCGGTTGCGGAGCTGCTGCGCGGCGTCCTGCCTGAGGTCCGCATCGTCCAGGCCGGGGGGCACCACGCGGTCATCGGGCGGCGCCCCGCGCCCCCGGGTGCGCCCACGGTGCTGCTCTACGCCCACCATGATGTCCAGCCGCCGGGTGACCGCTCGGCCTGGCTGACCGAGCCGTTCGAACCAACCGAGCGCGAGGGCCGGCTCTACGGCCGGGGCGCCGCCGACGACAAGGCCGGCATCATGGCGCACGTGGCCGCCCTGCGCGCCTTCGGCGACGACCTGCCGGTCGGCGTGGTGGTGTTCGTCGAGGGCGAGGAGGAGTTCGGCTCGGAATCGCTGGAGGCGTTGCTGAGGCAGTACCGCGACGACCTGACCGCCGACGTGATCGTGATCGCCGACTCGTCGAACTGGGACATCGGTGTGCCGGCCCTGACGACCTCCCTGCGTGGGATCGTCAATGCGTTCGTCGACGTGCAGACGCTCGATCACGCCGTCCACAGTGGAGGGTACGGCGGTCCGGTGCCGGACGCGCTCACGACGCTGTGCCGCCTGCTCGCCACCCTGCACGACGACGCGGGCGACGTCGCTGTCGAGGGTCTGGTCCGCGGGTCGGCCGCACCGCTGGACTACCCCGTGCAGCGGTTCCGGGCCGAGGCGGGTCTGCTCGACGGGGTGTCGCTCATCGGGACCGGCCGGATCGTCGATCGTCTCTGGATGAAGCCGGCCATCAGCGTGCTCGGCATCGACGCCCCGCCGACCCACGAGGCGCCCAACGCCCTCGTTCCCACGGCGCGGGCCAAGATCTCGGTCCGCATCGCGCCCGGCGACGACCCGAAGAGCGCCTTCCAGGCGGTGCAGGCCCACCTCGAGCGGCACGCCCCGTGGGGTGCCCGGGTCCAGGTCACGCGGGAGCACGACGGCGCCCCGTGCGTGATCGACTCCACCGGCCCGGCCTTCGACGCGGCCCGGGCCGCCTTCGCTGCCGCCTGGGACGGCACCGAGCCGGTGGAGATCGGCATTGGTGGATCGATCCCGTTCATCGCGACGTTCCAGGAGCTCTTCCCGGACGCGGCCATTCTCGTCACCGGCGTCGAGGACCCGGACTCGCGAGCCCACGGCCCGAACGAGAGCCTGCACCTGGGCGAGTTCGCCCGCGCCTGCCTCGCCGAGGCCCTGCTGCTCCAGGAGGTCGCGGACCGGTGGGGTGGGCGGGGCTGACGTCGTCGGTGATCATCTGCCCGGGGTAGCCTGCCCGACGTGTACCGGTTCCTGCTGACTCCGCGGTGGATCGCGCTCGCGCTGGTGATGGCGCTGGCCGCGGCGATCATGGTCCTGCTGGGTAACTGGCAGCTGTCCCGGTACCACTACCGCAGCGACATCAACGCCCGCATCGACGCGGCCGCGTCGGCCCCACCGCGTCCACTGGCCGACGTTGTGAAGCCGCCCGCCGGGTCGAAGGTGGGCCCCGCGCCGGCCGCGGAGGACACCTGGAGCGTGGTGTCGGTCACCGGCCGCTACGACCCGGCGCACGAGATCGTCGTCCGGGCCCGGACGCTCGACGGCTCCTCGGGGTTCGAGATCGTCACGCCGCTCGTCCTGGCTGACGGCACCGCCATCCTCGTCGACCGAGGTTTCCTGGCGGCGCCCATGGGCTCGGCGTCCGCGATCCCTCCGACGCCGGCGCCGCCATCCGGGGAGGTCGTGGTGGTCGGCCGGATCAGTAGGCCGGAGAGCCGGGCGAGCGCACCGGAGCTCGTGGCCGACCGCCTGACCGTCCGACGGATAGATCCAGCGAAGATCGCTGAGGTGCTGCCCTACCCGGTGTACGGCGGCTACCTCACGTTGCAGAGCCAGACCCCACCGGCGGGCGACGAGCTGGCCCCCCTGCCGCCCGCCCGGCAGAACGCGCTGCTCAACGCGGGCTACACCGCGCAGTGGTGGATCTTCGCCGCCCTGACGCTGGTCGGCTACGGCTACCTCGCCTATCGGCACGCCCACCCGTCCGAGGCCGATGGGCCCGGGAATGCTTCGCCGGACAGGGATCGACCGGACGGGGATGGGCCGGACAGCGAGGTGTCGGACAGCGGGGTATCCGACAGCGAGGCGTCGGACAGGGAGGTATCCGACAGCGAGGCGTCGGACAGGGAGGTATCCGACAGCGAGGCGTCGGACAGGGAGGTGTCGGACAGCGAGGTGTCAGGAAAGACGCCCTCATGACGCCAAGCGCCTACGAAGGCGTCCTTCCGGACATCGCGGCGCCGGACGCTGGGGTGCCGGACGCTGGCGTCGTGGGGGTGCGTAGGCTCGCGGTCACCATGTCGATGACGGAGGCGAAGGTGGCGTCGAGGTCCTCCGGCAGACCGAAGCCGCCCGCAGCTTCCAAGGAGACGAACCCGTGGACCGCCGCCCGCATGCGCCGAGCCGCGTGCACGGCCTCCGCACCGCTGAGGTCGTACTGGCGCAGCACAGCGAACAGCACACCCATGAATCGTTCCCCGCTCGCCGCCAGGAGCGGATCGGCCGACGGCTGGACCGGCATGATCGCGTAGCGGTTCGGGTGGGCCAGGGCGTACCGGCGGTACGCCAGCATGAGCGCGGCCACGGCATCATCCCCGGAGCGCCCCATGACGGCCTCGGCCGCGAGGTCGGTGACCTCGTCCAGCACGCGCAGCGCGAGCAGCCGGCGCAGCTCACCGAGGCTGGCGACGTGCCGGTACAGCGACGGGGTCGCCACCCCCGCGCGCTGGGCCACGGCCGCGAGCGTGACCGATTCCACCCCGCCTTCGTCCACAAGGGACAGCGCGGTCTCGACGACCGCAGCCTGGGACAGCCCGACCCTAGGCACCGCTCGGCCTCACGGCGCCGTCGAACGCTTCAGCCACGAACCGGGCGATCGCCGGGTTGACCTCGTCGGGCAGCTCCAGAAACGGGTAGTGCCCGGCGCTCTCGACCATCATCACCTCGGCCGTGCGGAAGGCGGCCGCCGCGGCCTGCGCCTCGGCGGCGGGGTCGCGGAAGTCCGGGTCGCGGGTGCCCATCAGCACGAGCGCCGGGCACGCCACCTCCGCGGCCCGCTGCGTCCACCACACGGACGTCGGGGCGATCACGCCCGCGACCGCGGCCATCCGACCGGGCCGCCGAAGCTGGGCGAGCAGGCGGTCGGTGTCGGCCGCGAAGTCGGTCGGGCGCCCGGCCTTGAAGAGGCTGCGGTAGTAGGCGATCCACAACCGGGGGCTGTGCAGGACGGCGCGCAGCCCGAGGCGCATGAGCGGGCCCAGCGGGGCTTGTTTGGCCGTGGCCCCGACCAGCACGAGTCCCGCGACCTGCTCCGGGGCGGCCGCGGCGGCGAACGTGATCGCGGCTGAGCCGATCGAGCTGCCGACCAGCACTGCGGGACCACCGAGGTGTCGCACGAGGGCGAGCACGTCCTGGGCGACATGTTCGGCGTCGTAGGTCGGCCAGTCCGGACTCGAGTCGCCGTGACCCCGCGTGTCGAGCCGGGCGACCGCGAATCCCGCGGCGGTCAGCGTGGCCGCGAGCAGGCGGAAGGCGTGGCGGTTGGACCCCATGCCATGGACGCAGACGACCAGTGGGGCGCCCGGGGGACCGTCGACCTCGTAGGCGATCTCGCCGCCGGGCACTGGGAGCATGCTAACGCTATTAGTCATAGGGAAAATGCTAATGGCATTAGCTTTGCCCGTCAAGGCGGACTCAGCGGCGCGGTCGATTCGTGACCCTGGCTGGTGGCTCCCCGTACGGCTTACGTACGGCTGAGGTGCCAGTACGGCTCAGGTGCCCGTACGGCTGAGTGGTGGGTGTCGCCGCCCGGCTGGTGGCCCGCTGCCTGGCCGATGGCTTCGCCGCGGCCCTAGCTGGTGCTGCGGTGAGCGGCGTGGGCGAAGGCGCGGACGGCATCGATCGTGTCCGCCTCAGCGGCCGACTTGTCCTCGCGGTAGCGCAGTACCCGGGCGAAGCGCAGGGCCACCCCGCCGGGGTAGCGCGTGCTCGCCTGGACCCCGTCGAAGGCGATCTCGACCACGAGCTCGGGTCGTACGGTCACCACCCAGTCGCCTCGATCGACCGCGAGGTCGAGCAGGCGCTGCGTCTGCCACGCGAGCATCGCGTCGGTGAGCCCTTTGAAGGTCTTGCCGAGCATCACGAACCCGCCAGCCGGGTCCCGCGCGCCGAGGTGCAGGTTCGACAGCCAGCCGCGCCGGCGGCCGTGTCCCCATTCGGCGGCGAGCACCACGAGATCGAGGGTGTGCCGTGGCTTGACCTTGACCCAGGCGGTACCGCGACGGCCCACGTCGTACGGCGCATCGACCGCCTTGACCACCACGCCCTCGTGGCCGCGGTCGAGCGCCTCCGCGAACGCCGCCGCGCCGGCCTCGGGCGCGTCGCCCACGGTGCGCGCGACCCGGTTGGCCGGCGGGACGACGGCGTCCAGCGCCGCCCAGCGACGGCTACCCGGTTCGTCGATCAGGTCGTGGCCGTCGAGGTGCAGCGCGTCGAAGAAGAACGGCGTCATCCGACCGGCGACGGCGGCGGCGGGCGGGCGCCGACCGGGACTGCGGGCGGCGTGCCCGGAGATCTCCTGGAACGGTCGGGCCCGGCCGGCCTCGTCGACGAGCAGCGCCTCGCCGTCGAGGACGGCGGTGGTGACGTCGAGCGCGAGCGTCGCGGCGACGATCTCGGGCATCCGCGCGGTGATGTCGTCCAGGCTGCGGCTGAACACCGCCACATCGGTGCCGTCCCGGTGGACCTGCACCCGGACGCCGTCCAGCTTGGCGTCCACCGCCGCCGGAACGCCGGTCGCGACCAGGGCCTCCTCGACACTCGGCGCGGACTGGGCGAGCATCGGGGCGAGCGGCCGGCCCACGCGCAGGTGGAATGCCGCCAACCCGGCCTCTCCCTCAACCAGCGCCGCCACGGCGACCTTGCGCAGGTCACCGGCGAGCAGGAGCGCACGCCGCACGGCCGCCAGCGGAACCGCCGCCGCGGCGGCGATCGCGTCCGCGAGCAGGCCCGCCTGGGCGCCTTGGCGCAGCTCACCGGAGATGATCGCCGCCAGCATGCGCTGCTCGTCGGTGGTCAACGCCGCGAAGAGCTGGTGGACGAGCGTGCGTCGACGCGCCACCGAGCCCGGCCCCGCGACCGCGCCCAGCTCGGCGAGGGAGGCGTCGACCTGTCGCACCGTCAGCGACGGGTGCTCGGCCGGGGCGGGCAGGTCCCGGAGGCCCGCCCAGCCGACTCCGATCTGGCGTTGCCGCATCTCACCGGCGAGGTACGCCGCCCCGGCCTCGATCTGCACGGGATCGCCGGCCTCGGCGAGGGCCCGGAGCGCGGCCGCGAGCAGCTCCACCTTCGCGCGGCGGGCCGAGGTAGCCGCGACCGCTGCCGACGTGCCGGCCACATCCGCGAAGAGCACGACCCCATGATGCCGACCCGCTCCGACAGTTCCGACCCTCGTAGAGGTCCTCGAACAAAAGTTCTCAGAGCCTCTTGAACTCCTGTGACTGGCGGTGCTAATCTGCCGTACATGAGTACGAGGGATGTCATGGAGCAACTGCACGCCGCCATCACCGCCTTGGAGGAGGAAGACATTCGTCAACTTCCGGAGGCTGTTCTCACGGAGCAGATCAACCAGCTCGTCGCCGTATTGCACCAGCTTGACAAGCATTTGACCCGAGTCGCCAACGCGGTGCTGTCCCGCAGCTTCCCACTGACCGAGGTCGTCGCTGCGTGATGCGTCACTCGATCCTCTGTGCGATTTGGCCGAGTCCTGGAATCGATGGTGTGTTCGAGGCCGGGCGCCGGAGTCGGCCGCGAGTGCCGTCGAACGTCGCGCGGACCCGGCCCGGGGTCTGGTCGTGCTCGCGAGCGGGCATGATCATCCGCCTGCCCGGGCCCGACCCGCCTGGCCGGACATCCGCCTGGCCGGGCACGAGCCACTGCGGTCACGGCGACACGGCGACCGTCCCGGGCGTGATGTCCCGTTGCGCCGCTGGTGCCGAGGAGCGGTGGTCGGGAGGTGCCGAGGGATGGCGCCGCGAGGCCCGCACCCGGCCCACGGCCCGCAGCCGCAGGGTGCAGTCCACCGCGCGCACGCCCGATCCGTCGGGGCCACTGGCCGACCGGCTGCCGCCTACCGCCGACCGCCCACCATGGCGGGCGAGGGTGGTGTGAAGTCGCGGACGGGGAATCCCTCCAGGCCACGTTTGAGTAGGCCGGCTACTGCGCTGTCGGTCTTGTGGGCGTTCCAGTCACCTGCGACGTGGAACGGGTTGTCGGGGTCGGCGATGAACGCGGCCGCGGCGAGCTCGGGGGTGAACCCGACGAACCATGCGGAGCGTGTGTTGTCGGTGGTGCCGGTCTTGCCGCCCATGGGCCGGCCCACCGCGGCGGCGACGCCCGGGGCCGTGGACCACCCGCCGCACGACCCGGCGAAGGGCTGCCCGCCGGGCGGACACCGTGTGACGTCGACCGCGGCTCGGGCGACGTCGGCCGAGACCGCCTGGCTGCACTTCGGGTTGCCGGCCGCGACGGGCTGACCACGCGAGTCGGTGATGGAGATGATCGGCGTCGCCTCGCAGTAGACCCCGTCCGCGGCGAGCGTGGCGTAGGCGTTGGCCATGTCGACAGGCGTCGTGTCGGCCACGCCAAGGGTGAACGCGCCCCAGTTGTTGGCGTGCTCCGGGCTGGCGAGGCGTTGGTCCTCCTCGGTGCGCCAGGTGAGCCCGAGTCGCTCGGCCATGCGGACGACCCGTTCGGCCCCGACCATCTGCTCCAGCTGCACGAAGAACGTGTTCACCGACTGACCGAAGCCCGACCACATGGTATGGACGCCGGTCATTGCGGCGCTGGCGTTGCTCGGGCACCAGTAACCGTTGCACGAGGCGGCTCCCTCGGCCGGGTACTGGGTCTGGATCCGTTGCGGCGAGTTGATCTGTGTGTTCAGCGGGTACCCCATCTCGAGAGCAGCGAGGATGGTGAATATCTTGAAGGTCGATCCCGCCTGGTAGCCGGCCACGCCACCGCCGCCCAGCAGCGGGGCCACCGTGTTTGGGTAAGTGCCCTTTATGCCCGCGCGCGCCGCCGAGGCCAGGGTGTGCGGGCCGTTGCGGCTCTGGTCCAGGCTGTAGTTGCGGTTCACCGCGGCGGCCTGGATTCGTCCGGTTCCGGGCTGCACCGCGACGAGGCCGAGGGCGTAGGAGCTGCCGATGCGCTCTTTCGAGGTCACCTCGCTCATCGCGATGGCTTGCAGCCGCGGATCGAGCGAGGTCACGATCCTGTAGCCGCCGCGCCGCAGGTTCTCCTCCCGCGCCTGCGGGTTGTCGCCGAACGCGGGCTGCCGGCGCCACCAGCTCTTCAGTAGATCGCAGAAGAAGCCCCAGTCGCGGTGCTCGTCGGCCACCGAGATGCAGTCGTTCGGTGGATCGGTCAGTCGCAACTCGATCGGCGTCTGCTTGGCCTGTTCGGCCTGCTCGGGGGACAGGTACCTGAGCTCGACCATCCGGTCGAGGATGTAGTTGCGTCGATCCAAGGCGGCGGTCTGATCATGGCTGGCCGGGTCGAACTCGGTGGGCGCCTTCACCAGACCGGCGAGCATGGCCGCCTCGGGGAGCGTGAGGTCCGCCGGGCGCTTGGAGAAGTACACCTCGGCCGCCGCGTAGATGCCGTAAGCGCGGTGCCCGAAGTACGCGACGTTCAGGTAACCCTCGAGGATCTGCTCCTTGGTCATCTCCTTCTCGACCGCGACGGCGAGTCGCATCTCCCGCAGCTTGCGCTGGTTGGTCTGTTCGGTCGCCTCCCTCACCTCTTCCGGAGACCGGGCCGAGTCGCGCTGCACGTTGCGGACGTACTGCATGGTCAGCGTCGATGCGCCCTGCGATACCCCGCCCGAGTGTTGGTTGGCCACGAAGGCGCGCAGCAGACCCTTCGTATCGACGCCCTTGTGCTCGTAGAATCGCGCGTCCTCGCTGGCCACGATCGCCCGCTGCATGTGCGGCGACACCTCGGAGAGGGGGACGTAGCGGCGGTACTCCTCGAAAAACTGGGCGATGAGCGTCTTTCCGTCGGCGGCGTAGGCGTAGCTGACCTGGGCCGACGGGGTGTCCCGCAGCTTCGTGGGCAGATTGTGGATGTAGTCGGTGGCGGCGAGAACGCCCATTCCGGCCAGGGCGGCTATGGGGAACATGGCGGCACCGACGACGATGCCGGCGATGAGTCCGGCGCGGATCAGGGCGGCGAGGTAGGAGTGGGTCTGGAAGAGGCGGTGCACAAGCAAGAAACTAGGCCAAATACCAGCATCAGCGGGCAGAGTTGGGCGAGATGGACCGGTACGGGGACGCCGACGACATTTATGATCTCAAGTGGCATGGTGACGCGGAGGTGGCGCCCGGTCTGATCGACCTGGCGGTGAACGTCCGGGACGCGGTGATGCCCGAGTGGCTCGCCGGACCACTGCGACAATCGATCGAAAATCTTGCTGCGTATCCGGACGACCGGGCGGCTCGGGCGGCGCTGGCCCGAAGGCACGGGCGCGACCCCGACGAGGTGCTGCCGACGGCGGGCGCGGCGCAGGCGTTCGTGCTGCTCGCCCGGGCGGTGCGACCCCGCTACGCCGTGGT
Source organism: Micromonosporaceae bacterium (assembly GCA_019690055.1). Classification (GTDB taxonomy): domain Bacteria; phylum Actinomycetota; class Actinomycetes; order Mycobacteriales; family Micromonosporaceae; genus DATBGZ01. The sequence goes on along the minus strand of JADGGF010000074.1, from coordinate 2,352 downwards.
GGTGCATCCCCAGTTCACCGAGCCGGAGGCGGCCCTCCGGGCGACAGGCCACCCGGTGCACCGCGTGATCCTTCCGCCGCCGTACCGCCTCGACCCCGGGCTCGTGCCGGCCGAGGCGGACCTCGTGGTGGTGGGCAACCCGACGAACCCGACATCCGTGGCTCATCCGCCCGATCTCGTCGCGTCGCTGGCCCGGCCCGGCCGGCTCCTCGTGGTCGACGAGGCGTTCGCCGACACCGTGCACGGCCCACCGGTCGAACTCGCCGGGCGACGCGACCTGCCCGGCCTGGTGGTGGTGCGCAGCCTCACCAAGACGTACGGCCTGGCCGGCCTGCGGGTCGGCTACCTCCTCGCCGCGCCGCCCCTGGTGGCCGAGCTCGCCCGGGTGCAGCCGCTGTGGCCGGTCTCGACGCCGGCGCTGGTCGCGATGGTGGCCTGCGCGTCGCCGACCGCGCTCGCCCACGAGCGGGCGCTCGCCGCCGCCCTCGCCGCCGATCGGGCGTATCTCGTCAACGGCCTGGCCGCGCTGCCGGGGGTGCGGCTCGCCGCCGACCCGGCGAGCTCGTTCGTGCTCATCCGTCTCCCGACGAGCACGGGCGAGGCGGTGCGTCAGGCGCTGCGGAGGCGGGGTTTCGCGGTCCGGCGGGGTGACACGTTCCCCGGGCTCGGCCCGGACCACCTGCGGGTGGCCGTCCGCGACCGTCCCACCACCGACGCGTTCCTCACCGCCCTCGCCCACGCGCTCCGCGACCAGGGGATAGACGCAACCGCAAATTGACCACAATGGCGACCGCGATCGGTGATCGCGATTGCGGCCAAGATCGGCGACGGTCCGGGCGCTGGATAGGATTCCGGGGTGCGGTGGGAGGAAGCGGTGGCGGCGATTCGGCCGCCGGACGAGACGGCCATGGCGGCGGCGCGCGAGCTGCAGGGGCGGCTCACCAAGCCGGCCGGCTCCCTGGGGCAGCTCGAGGATCTCGCGGTCCGGCTGGCCGGGCTGGCCGGGCGCTGCCCGCCGCCGGTGCCCAGCCGGCCGGTCGTGGCGGTCTTCGCCGGCGACCACGGCGTGCACGCGCAGCAGGTGACACCCTGGCCGCAGGAGGTCACCGCCCAGATGGTCGCCAACTTCCTGGCCGGTGGGGCGGTGGTCAACACGTTCGCTCGCCAGATCGGCGCCGATGTGATCGTGGTCGATGTCGGGGTGGCGACGCCCGTCGATGACCACGAGGCGCTCTGGGGCCGGCGCGTGCGTCCCGGAACGGCGGACCTGTCGCGGCAGCCCGCGATGTCCCGCGACGAGGCGCTGGCCGCCATCGAGGCGGGCGCCCAGGTCGCGGCCGAGCTTGTCGCCGCCGGCCACGACTGCCTGATCACCGGCGACATGGGCATCGCGAACACCACGCCCGCGGCCGCACTGATCGCCGCGTTCACCGGAGCCGACGCCGACGCGGTCACCGGCCGGGGCACCGGCATCGACGACACCATGCTCGCGCGCAAGCGCCGGGTGGTGGCCGAGGCCCTGGCCCGGCACCGGCCGGACCCGGCCGACCCGGTCGGGGTGCTCGCCGCCGTCGGGGGCCTGGAGCACGCCGCCCTCGCGGGGTACATCCTCGGCGGGGCCGCCGCGCGCGTACCGGTGATCCTCGATGGCTTGATCGCCGACTCGGCGGCGCTGGCGGCGGTGGCCCTGGCGCCCCACGCGGTCGGCGCGCTCGTGGCCGGGCACCGGTCGGCCGAGCCGGGTGCGGCGGTGGCGCTGGCCCACCTGGGGCTGTCACCGCTGGTCGACCTGGGACTGCGCCTGGGGGAGGGGACCGGTGCGTTGCTGGCGGTCCCCCTGGTGGCCAGCGCCGCCCGGGTCCTGCACGAGGTGGCCACGTTCGACTCGGCCGGCATCGCCGACAAGGGTGCGGGTGGGGATACCGCCGGCCGGGACAACGCGGGCCGGGACAACGCGGGCCGGGACAGCGCCGGTAGGAATGCCGATGGCTGATTCGCGGGCGCCGTACCCGCTGGGGTTGATGCTGGCCGGCCGGCGGGTGCTCGTCGTCGGTGGCGGCACGGTGGCGACCCGTCGCGTGCCCGCCCTGCTCGACGCCGGCGCGGCCGTCGTGGTGGTCTCCCCGCACCTGACCCCGGCCCTGCACGCCCTCGCCACCGACGGCCGGATCCAGTGGCACGAGCGCCGATTCCAGCCGTCTGATGTGGACGGTTGCTGGCTGGTGCACGTGGCGGTCGACGACACGGCGGTGGCGGCGGCGGTCAGCGCCGCGGCCGAGGAGCGCCGGGTGTTCTGCGTGCGGGCCGACGACCGCCACGCCGCGACCGCCTGGACCCCGGCCACCACGCGGC
>JADGGF010000735.1 GCA_019690055.1 Micromonosporaceae bacterium | reverse complement strand
CCCCACAGCGCCACCCCTCACGAGCCGGCCCGCGCCGACCCGTCGGCCGCCGGTGTGCCTGATTCGGCGGTTACGCTCGGCGAGTGGCCACCGTCCTGCTCCTACGGCACGGTCGGACCGCGTCCAACGCCGCCGGAGCGCTGGCCGGCCGAACCGCCGTCGAGCTCGACGACACCGGGCTCGCCCAGGCCCGGGCGGTGGGCGAGCGCCTGGCCGGCATTCCGCTCGCCGCGGTGGTCTCCTCCCCGCTGACCCGCTGCCTGCAGACGCTGGCGATCGCGCTACCGGAGGTCACGCCGACGATCGAACCCGACCTCATCGAGTGCGGCTACGGCGACTGGGAGGGCCGGCCACTCAAGACGCTCGCCAAGGATCCGCTGTGGCGCATCGTCCAGCAGCATCCGTCCGCGGTCACCTTCCCCGGTGGGGAGTCGATGGCCGGCATGGCGGCGCGGGCGGTGGCCGCCGTACGCCGGCATGACGAGCGGGTCACCCGCGAGCACGGTGACACGGCGGTCTGGCTGGCCTGCACCCACGGCGACCTCATCAAGGCGATCGTCGCCGACGCGCTGGGCCTGCACCTGGACCAGTTCCAGCGCATCGTGGCCGACCCGGGCTCGGTGACCGTCATCCGGTACACGCCCGCCCGGCCGTTCGTCGTGCGCCTCAACGACACCGGCGGATCGCTCGCTGCGCTGGTGGCGCCGCCGCGCACCCGGCGGCGTCGGGCGGCCACGGTGTCCTCCGACGCGCCGGTCGGCGGGGGCGCGGGTAGGGTTTAGGCGTGACCCAGGTGTTCGCGTTCGAGCCCCCGGAGCGGTTCGTTGCCGGGACCGTCGGCGTGCCCGGGGAACGCACGTTCTTCCTGCAGGCCCGAGGCAACGGCCGCCTGGTGAGCGTCGTGCTCGAGAAGGTGCAGGTGTCGCTGCTCGCCGAGAAGCTCGAGGAGTTGCTCGCCGAGGCGCAGCGTCGGTTCGGGGTGTCGGTGCCCGACACGCCGACCGAGCCGGAGGACAACGCGCCGCTGGAGACGCCCCTCGACGAGGAGTTCCGGGTCGGCACGCTCGGCCTGGCCTGGGACGGCGAGACCGAAACGGTGGTCATCGAGGCCATCGCGGTGGGTGAGTACGAGTCCGAGGAGCCAACCGAGGAGGAGCTGGCCAAGCTGGACCGGCTGCGGGTGCGCCTGACCCCGGCGGCCACCCGGGCGTTCATCGCCCGGGCGAAGAAGGTCGTGGCCGCCGGCCGGCCGCCGGCCCCCTGTGCGGGCTGCCGCTGGACCCGTCCGGGCACCTCTGCCCGCGCCACAACGGCTACCGCGGCCGGTAGCGACGGCGCCTCGCGGGTCGCGCGTTGTCTGGTTCGGCACGGCACCGGCTCCGTTCGGATCTGTCGGTCGACGACGCCGTACGGCTGCTGCGGCACGGTGACCTGGCGTTGGAGGGTCGCCTGCGGGGGGCCTCGAACACGACCCTGCGCGCGGTCGTGACCCTCGACGGCGTCTCGGCCCGCTGCGTCTACAAGCCGGTCGCCGGTGAGCGTCCACTGTGGGATTTCCCGGACGGGACGCTGGCCGCCCGGGAGGTGGCCGCCTACCTGGTCTCCGAGGCGACCGGCTGGAACATCGTGCCGCCCACGGTGCTGCGCGACGGCCCGCTGGGTCCGGGGGCCTGCCAGCTGTGGGTCCCGACGCGGGGTGGGG
>JADGGF010000073.1 GCA_019690055.1 Micromonosporaceae bacterium | reverse complement strand
GGTCGTCGTAGCGGGAGCGCTCGTAGCGGGGCTCGCCACGGCGCCGATCCGTGTCGATCCCCGGCAGCGGATCGTAGAGGGCGTCGGGGTCGTCGGGGTCGCTGCGATACGGGCCGGAGCGCTCGTACGCATCGTCGCGCTCGGAGGCATCGTCGTACCGGCCGCCCCGGGCCCGCGGCGGGGCACCGGACCAGCGCTCACCCTCGGGGCGCCGCTCGCGCTCGTCACGACGGAGGTACTCGCGTTCGTCGGGCTCCCGCTCGTCATGGCGCGGGTACTCACGCTCGTCGGGGCGGCGGTCCCGCCAGGAGGGGGCGCCGTAGCGGTCCGAGCCCGGCCGGTCGGCGCCGTAGCGGTCCGAGCCCGGCCGGTCGGCGCCGTACGGCTCGTCGTCCCGGCGCCCGGCGCCGTACGGTTCGTCGCTGTGGCGGCCCGGGCCGTACGGTTCGTCGCTCGGGCGGCCGGAACCGTACGGGTCGCTGGGCCGGCCGGGCTGGCGGTGCGGTAGAGGCTCGGGTTGGCTGAGGCGGTCCGGCGCGGACGATGCCGGGAGTGCGGACGTTGGTGGGACCGCGGACGATGTCGGGGCGGGCGCCGAGGGCGCCGGAGTGGCCGAGACCGGTCGGCCGGGCAGGCCATAGATCGCGGTGACGTCGGTGTAGCCGGCCACGGGTCCGCTGGGCAGCGCGATCGGCGACTGCACCGGTGGAGGCTCCGGGTGGCGGCCGCGCGGCGTGGGGCGTCCGCCAGGCAACGCCAGCGGCGGCTCCGGGTAGCCGCCGTACCCCGGGTGCTCGGGGTAGCGGTCCGGACCCAGCCCGGGGCGGCCCACGACCGGTTGTCCACCGACCATGGGCCCGCTGGGGAGGGGCATCTGGCGCGCCGGCAGGGGCCGCCGGTCATCAGCCCGACGGTCGTCGGGCCAGCGGTCATCAGCCCGACGGTCGTCGGGCCAGCGGTCATCCTCGGGCGGGCGCCGCCGGGGGCGCGGTCCGCCCCGACCGCGCCGGTCGCGGCCACCGCGGCGGTCCCGTCCTCCGCGCACGTTGATCACGATGCCGTAGACGAACAGACCGCCGCCCGCCAGGACGACCAGCGCGACGACGGCCCACAGCAGGAGCACGCTGCCGGACCCGCTCCCCTGAGCGGCGGCGGCGTGCATGCTGGTCACCCAGCGAGGATCTCATCTTCACCCGCTGTTGCCCACTACAGGTCCGGCGTGCCGCGGCTGCCGGCCAGCGGGCCGCGACCGACGGTAGGCATCGGCATCAGCCGATAAGCCAAACCGGGTCGGCCGGTCGGGCGGGGCGGGCCTGGCCGAGCGGCACAAAGCACCGCCGTGTCGTGGACCCGACTTGTCGGACGGCCGTGCCAGAGTGAGGCGCGTGCGGCTGCTGTTGTTCTCGGACCTGCACCTGGAGCGGGGGTTCGCGTGGGCGCCGCCCGAGGTCGGGCGCGAGCGGCGCGACGCCCTGCGCCGCTGCCTACAGCGGATCGCCGAGCTTGCGGTGCAGCTCGCCGTGGACGCGGTGTGCTGCGGGGGCGACCTGTACGAGCACGACCGGTACCGGCCCGACACCGGCACGTTCCTGCGTGACGTGTTCGCCGGACTTGACCCGATTCCGGTGTTCGTAGCGCCGGGCAACCACGACTGGCTCGGCCCGACCAGCATCTACGCCAGCACGAGGTGGCCGCCCAACGTCCACATCTTCACCGAGCAGCGGCTCACCCCGGTGAGCCTGGCCGACGGGCTGACGCTGTGGGGCGCCGCCCACCACTCCCCGACGAGCGCGCCGAACCTCCTCGATGGCTTCCGGGTCGATCGGGGCGGCGTGCACCTGGCCCTGTTCCATGGGTCGGAGTTGGGCGCGTTCGCCCCGGGCGGCGAGCGGGCGGGTGAGTCCCCGCAGCGACATGCGCCGTTCCGGGCCGAGCAGATCGGCGCGGCCGGCCTGCACCACGCCCTGCTCGGCCATTTCCATACGCCCCGCGACGCGCCCGACCACACGTACCCGGGCAACCCCGAGCCGCTCACCTTCGGCGAGACCGGTGACCGGGGGGCCGTGCTCATCACGGTGGACGGCTCCGGCTCGGTGCAGCGCCAGCGCCACCGGGTCGCGGCGACGCGGCTGCACGACGTGACGGTGGATCTGGACGGCGTCGCGCACGCCGAGGCAGTACAGGACCGGGTCGACGCCGCGCTCGCCGGAGTCGGCGGCCTCGTGCGGGTCAGGCTGCGCGGCGAGGTCGCGCCGGAGGTTCTCGTCGATCCCGGCCGACTGCGCCGCCCGCCGGCCGTGACGGCCTGGGTGGTCCGGGCGGGGGAGGTGACGTACGGCTACGACCTGGCGGCGCTGCGGGCCGAGCCGACCGTCCGCGGGCAGTTCGTTCGGGACGTGGAGGCTGACCCGGCGCTCTCCGACGAGATGCGGCGGGCGGTGCTGCTGACCGGCCTGCGCGCCTTCGACGGCCGTGAGGACCTGGCGGTGGATATCGGTGACCCGGACCGGGCGGTGGTGTGATGCGCATCCGTCGCGTGACGGCCCACGCGTTCGGTCACCTGCGGGAGCAGACCCTGCCGCTCGCCGACGGCCTCACGGTCGTCTACGGGCCGAACGAGTCGGGCAAATCGACCTGGCACGCGGCGCTGCTCGCCGCCCTGTGCGGGCGGTGGCCGAGCCGGGGCCGGGATGAGCCAGGGATCGAGCGTCGTCGACCCTGGGCGGGGTCGGAGTGGCGGGTCAGCGCCGAGATCGTGCTGGCCGACGGCCGCCGGGTCGAGGTGTGGCACGACCTGGACGCCCGCTACGGGTACGCCAAGGACCTCGACCGGGTCGCCGACTACTCCGGCGAGATCACCGGCCCAGGCCGGGGCGAGGTCCCGGACGCGAGCCGGTGGCTCGGCCTGGACCGGCGGGCGTTCGTCGCCACCGCGTGCGTGCGTCAGTCGCACCTGGTGCTCGCCGCCGAGGACGCGGCCGGGGTCCGCGGGTACGTGGAGCGGGCCGCCTCCACCGCGCTGGCCGACGAGACCGTGGCGGCGGCGCTGGACCGTATTGACAGCTTCCACCGGGAGCAGGTGGGCACGGAGCGCAGCAAGACCCGGCCGCTGCCGGTCGCACACCGGCGCCGGGCCGAGGCGGAGGCGGCCCTGCGGGCGGCGCGGGCCGGGCAGGCGGAGCTGGAGGAATGCGAGGCCGAGGCTCGGCATTGGCGGGCGTCGGCCCAGGCGGCGCTGGCTCGGCTGCGCCGGCGGGAGGCGGCCCTGGCCCGGGCCGAGGCGCAGCGCCTGCGCGCCCGGGCCACGCAGGCCCGCGAGCTGGCCGACCTGGTCGCCCGCGAGGATGCCCTCGTCGCGTCGCCGGTAGGGGGATCGTCGTCGGGCCCGGCCCTCACCTCGGCGACCGAGGTCGCGGCGGCGGTCGAGGCCTGGCGGGCCACGGTCGCCGTCGCCCCACCCGCACCGCCGGCCGTACCCGCGGTCACTCCGGCCACCGGGCCCGCCGCAGGGGGTTTGTCGGCCGTGCCGGCGGTCGCGCCGCGGGTTTCGAGTGGCGCCACGGTGGCGCCGTCGGCGCCGTCGGGTGACGCCGCGGTCGCACCGGTTTCGCCGGCCGTGCCCGCCGTCATCCCGCCGGAGCCGAGCCCGGTGCCGGCGAGCGGCCCGGCGTCGGGGCGTCGGCGCTCGGTGCCTCTGTTCGTCGCGGCCGGGCTGTTCCTGGTCCTGGCCGCGGTGCTGGTCGGCCTGGGGGCGACGATCGCGGGCGTCGCCGCCGGGCTCGCCGCCCTGGTGGCCGGCGCGGTCGGGCTCTTTCACCGCGGTCGCGAGTCGGCGCTCACCGCAGCCTCGCGGTCAGCCGCCCCACCGTCCCAGCCGGAGACGAGGCTCCAGGCGTCCGTCGTGATGCCCCCGGCCTCGGTCACGACGATGATCCAGCCGTCGGTCGCGATGACTCAGCCGTCGGTGTCCGCGCCCATCCAGCCAGCACCGCCCACTGTGGACGATGCTGTCGTCGTGGCCCAGCAACGGTTCCGCGAATGGGAGGAGCGGCTTGGCCGGGCCGAGCGCCGGGTCCTGGCGGTGGCCGGACAGCTGGGGCTCTCCGGTGAGTCGGCGGCCGATGCCGTACGGGACCTGGAGGCCTGGCTGGCCGCCGACCGTGACCGGCAGGCGGCGCGCGAGCGGTCGGCCGCTCATCGCGCCCGCCTCGAGGCGCTGCTCGACGGCACGTCGATCACGCAGCTCGAGGCGGCGGCGGACCGGGCGCAGGAGCGGGCCGCGGCCGCCGAGCTGGAAGCGGAACAGGCTGAGCAGGAGGCGGGACAGGCCGGGCCGGCAGCGGAGCGGGCTGGGCAGGTGGGCCCGCCGCCAGCGGACGGCCCAGACTCCACTGTGGACGATGATGTCGAGGCGCTGCGGCGCCAGCACCAGGAGGCCGACCGGCAGGCGACGCTGGCCGAGCAGGCGGTCGCCACCCTCAGGCAGGACCGCCCGTCGGTGGCCGAGGCGGAGGAGCAGCTGGCCGCCGCCGAGGCGGAGTGCCGGCGGCTGGAGGTCCTCGATGACGTGCTGACGCGTACCCGGGCCTTCCTCGCCCGGGCGCAGGAGCGGGTGCACCGCGACATCGCCCCACAGCTCGCCGCCGCCGTCGGCCGGGATCTCGCCGCGGTGACCGCGGGACGCTACACGGAGACGGTCGTCGATACGAACACGCTCGCGGTCCAGGTCCGGGGTGCGGGCGGGCCGCTGCGGGACGTCGAGCACCTGTCGGTCGGCACCGTCGAACAGGTCTATCTGCTGGTGCGGGTGGCGTTGGCTGAGCGCCTGGTACGGCCGGGGGAGAGTTGCCCACTGCTGCTCGACGACGTCACCGTCCACGCCGACCAGGACCGGACCCGGCGCCTGCTCGACACGCTGCTCACCGTCGCCGAGCGCCACCAGGTCGTCCTCTTCACCCAGCAGGAGCAGGTCCGGCAGTGGGCCCGCACGACCCTCACCGGCCCTCACCACGCGCTGCACGAGCTCACCACGCTGGCGCCGGCCTGACTTGCGACGATGGATGGAATCGGAGTGCTCGACCCGGCGGCGTTAGCCGGCGGCGTCGGGCGGCCGACATCCGGCTCAGCTCTGTGCGTCCAGGTCGCGTAGGGCGAAGCGGAGGTGCTCCCACTCCTCGTGCAGGATCACGTGCAGGCAGCCCACGACCGGCTCCTCGTGCTCGGGTGACCACGCGGTTGGGCGAGGCTCGGCGAGCAGCTCGGGCGTGGCGGTGGCGAGGAAGTCGCGCACCATGGCCTGCCGCTCGGCCCGCACCTGGAGCACCTCAGCGAAGGTCGGCTTGTCCGGGGCAAAAATCGACATGTCGTAGCCATCCGTCTCGTACTCCGCATGCGGCACGCCGAGCGGATGGAAGGGCTGTGGTCGGCGCAGGATCGCCTTGCCCAGCCAGGCGTCGGTGGCGAAGACCAGGTGGCGCAGCGTCTGGGCGAAGGACCATTCGCCGTTGACCGAGACGTCGGCGGCGCCGTCGGGCATGGCGGTGACCCGGGCGACCGCGGCCGCCCAGGCCTGCTCGACCGCGGCCCATGCCGCACGCAGACCGTCCGGGTCCGTGGCCAGCCTCAGGTCACGGCCCGGAAAGCGCCTCTGCAGCTCGGCCTCGACGAACGGCGCGACGTCGACGCCGTTGACCAGGAGCGAGCCGTCGTCGAGCCAGGGCGCATCGATGTCGAGCCCGCGGACGTCCACGCCGCGCATGACCGCACCGGCCAGCGTCGATCGGATGAACCGCGCGCCCTGCAGGTCCCGGTCGACGAACGTCGTGATGGTGTCACGCGTCGCGATGGTGTCATGCGTCGCGATGGTGTCGGGGTCCATGGCGCCCTCCCGTGTGCCTTGGGTTCCGGCGAACCTATCGCGCGCGTCCGACAACATTGGCCGGGCCGGCCGTGCTTCGGGAGGGGATCGCCCCGCGGGTCCGTGGGCGGGGCGGCGACCCTGGGCACAGTCGCGTCGGCCCCCGCTGCTGCATTGAATCTCATCGCCGTCGCCATCGCGGACTCCGACGCCGCGGCGGCGCCGCCGTGGATCGGCTACACGTTCGTTCTGGCTCGTCCGGGCGCGGTCGTCGGCGGGGGGCTGGTGGTCGCCGCCTGGCTGCTCTCGGCGACCGGTCGGTCGAATCTCAGTGGGCCGTTGCGCGTGGCCACGGCGGGTCACCATTCGCATGTGGACTGACCGGTGGCGGCCGTGCCGTAGGATCGGCGGTCACTGGAGGTGTCGTGGCGGCGCAGGTTCGCATCGAGTTGTTGGCTCAGTTCCGAGTGACGCTCGACGGGCAGACGGTCGCCGACGACCGATGGCCCGGCCGGCGGTCGGCCGAACTGGTGCAGTTGCTTGCGCTGAACACGGGCGGTCGTTGTCCCCGGGACCGGGTGATCGACGCGCTCTGGGGCCATCTCGATCCGGAGGCGGGCGCCGCGAACCTCCGCAAGGCGGCCCATTTTGCGCGGAAGGCGATCGGGCACCCGGAGGCGGTGGTGCTCCGTGCGGGAATGGTCGCGCTCTTCCCCGGTCACGACGTCGAGGTCGATGTCGACCGGTTCGAGTCGGCGGCCGAGGCGGCGTTACGGGCAGCCGATCGGGTGGCCTGCGCCGCGGTTGCGGCCGCGTACCCGGGTGACCTTCTGCCGGAATCCCTGTACGAGGAGTGGACACAGGCGCGGCGCGAAGAGCTTCGTTCGCTGCATCGTCGTCTCCTCGGCGCGAGCGAGCGGTGGGAGCGGCTGGTCGAGCTTGATCGCACCGACGAGGCCGCCTACCGGGAACTCATGAGGGCCGCCCTGCGAACCGGTGCCCGGCACGCCGCAATTCGCTGGTACGGGCGGCTGCGCATGGTTCTCGAGCACGAGCTCGGCGTGCTGCCCAGTCCGGAGACGATCGCCCTGTACGAGGAGTGCGTGGCCGGGCTGCGTCCGGCGGAGGGCGCCATCGTCGGCCGCCAGGTCGAGGTGGCGTACGCGACGTCCGCGCTCGACGCGGGCGCCCACGGCGAGCTCGGCGCCATCGTGGTCCGGGGACCGACCGGCATCGGGAAATCGACGCTGTGCCGTGAGATCGCCGCCATCGCACGGGCCCGGACCTGGCGCTGCGTGTCGGTCGCCGCCGGCGCGCACGCCGGACCGTACGGCCCGTTGATCGATGTCATGGAGCAGCTCATCATCCGGGATCGTGGCCTGCTCGACGCGCTGCCCGAGCAGACCCGGTCCGTGCTGGCGGAGCTGACGATGCTCGCCGCGCCCGCGCCGCCGCTGACCGGCCCGCTCAGCCGGCAGCAGGTCATCGGCGCCATGCGCCGGCTGCTGGTGACGGCGGCCGACGCCGGAGTGATCGTCGTGGTGGTCGACGACGCGCACCTCGCCGACGACGCGACAACCCATGTGCTCCTGCAGCTCGCCGGGGTCAGCCGGGCGGGCCGCATCGTCGTCGTGCTCTCCTACCGGCCGGAGCGGGCGGGCGAGGTCCTGGCCCAGGGCGTCGCGCGGCTGGATCGCGCCGGTGCCGTGGTCGCGATCGACGTGGCTCCGCTCGACCGCGACGCCGCCGGCGCGTTGGTCAGCACGGCCTCGCCCACACCCCTCGAGACGTCCCTGGTCGCCCGGATAGTCGATCTCGCTGCGGGGAACCCGTTCTTCCTCCTGGAACTCGCCCGCAACGCCGCGGCGGGCCAGCCGCTGGGCCAAGCTCCGACCGTCTGGGAGGCCATCGCTACCCGGTTCATCGACCTGGACGAGCAGAGCCGCGCGATGCTGCAGCGTCTCGCCGTCGCCGGCGTCGAGCACGACCCGGCGGGCGTTCTCGCCATCACCGGGCTGCCGGAACCGGAGGCGTTCCGGCTGCTCGACGCCGCCCTCGCCGCCGAGGTGCTTGTCGTGGCCGGCACTCGCTACCGCTTCCGGCACGACCTGGTTCGGCAGGCGCTCGTCGAGCAGGTCCCGCCGCACCGTCGGGCCGTCGTCCACCGCGAGACCGCCCAACGGCTGGCGAGCGCCGGTGGCCAGCCGGATGTCATCGCCCAGCATTGGCTGGCTGGTGGACGACCCGACGAGGCCATCGACTGGCTGTTGCGGGCCGCGCGCGAGGCAGTGAAGGTGGGGGCATTCAGCGACGCAGACCGACATCTCGATATTCTTCTGCGGCACGTGCCCAATCATGCGGACGCGCTGTTCCTCCGTGCGGAGGTCTTCGAGGCGCTCGGCGACGACCGGGCCCCGGTCGCCTTCGCCGCCGCCGCGCAGGTCGTCGACGGGTCGCGGTGGCACGACGTACGGGCGCGGCAGGCCTTGGCGTTGCTCCGGGTTGGCGACCCGGAGGGCGCGGTGGCGGCGCTGGTCGGCGTCCAGACGCAATCGCTTGAGGGTCGGCTCACCCAGGCCCTCGCCGTCGCCGGTGCGGCGGCGATGGGTGTCACCGATCCAGCTATGGCTCTGGCCCGGGTCCGGGAGATCCGTCACCTGGCGGTCGAGCTGGGCGACCCGGTGGCCGTCATCATCGCGTCCTGGGCTGAGGCGGCGGCGTCCCACGCTCGCGGCGACCTGCCGAGCACGGTGCAGGCCAGGCTGCGCGAGACGTACGCGCTTCCCGAATTGGCGGTCTCGGTCTTCGACGGCCAACTGTGTGCCGTCGAGCACCTGCTCTACGGCGGACGCCCGTATCGCGAGGTGATCGCCTTCGCCGAGGCGCTGCGCGCCGAGGCCGAACGGCTGGGTGCCGCGCGCGGCCGGGCGTTCGCGACGACCTTCCGCGGTGAGGCGAAGATGCTGTCCGGCCGGCTCGACGAGGCGGACGCGGACCTCGCCGAGGGGGCGGAACTGCACCGGGCCATCCGCGGCGCCACGGGCGAGTCGATGTCCTTGCAGCGCCGCGCGGAGGTCGCGCTCTACCGCGGTGACCGCCGACGTGCGCACGCGCTGCTCGACGAGGCACTGGACGTGGCCCGAACCTCGAACGTGGGATTCCACCTGTACGACCGCATCTACGGGACACGGATCGCGGCCGCGGCCGATCCGGCATCGGCCATGGCGGCGCTGGAGGAGGCCGAGGTCGCGATCAGCGGGTCGCTGGAGACCTGCCTCGGCTGCCGGATCACGCTGGCGGTCCCCGCGGCCATCGCAGCGGCCCGTTTCGGTGATCTTGATCGGGCCATCCGCTACGAGGCCGCCGTGGAGAAGCTGACCGGCCTTCACATGCGCCAGCCCGGCTGGTGCGCCGCGCTCGACGAGGTCCGGGGCCACCGGGCCGTCGCGTCGGGCGACGCCCGCGCCGCTGGGGAACACTTCGCCGCGGCGGCGGCCGGGTTCCGCCACGCCGGCCAGCCCTTGGACGCCGAGCGCTGCGACCGGTGGGCGGCGACGCTGCCCTGAGCCGGTGGGGCGCGATCCGGCCGTCGGCCCGGCCGGAGGAACGATTCAGGAACGCCCGGTCGGCACGCTTCTCCTTCGGCAGTCATCCGCCTACCCGAAGGAGATCACCATGGCAGAGAAGGCCGTTGTCAGCCTGACCACCGGGATGGAGGACCCGGAGAAGGTGACGGTCGCGTTCCTGGTCGCGGTCGGCGCCGCGGAGCAGGGTCGTCCGACGCTCATGTTCCTGACCAAAGAAGCCGTCCGACTAGCCGTCCCCGGCGTCGCCGTGGGGGTGGCGTGCGAAGGCTGTCCGCCCCTGCCGGACCTCCTTGAGCGTTACCGCAAGGCCGGCGGGCGCCTGCTGGTCTGTCCGATCTGCTTCAACGCGCGCCAGCTGCAGGGATCGACGTTGCTGGACAACGCGGAGCTCGGCGGCACGATCCCGATGTGGGAGTGGATCGGCGACGGCCCGGCGACGACGTTCAGCTACTGACGTTCGGCTACGACGTCTAGCAACCAGAGTGGTCGGCGCGTCGCGCTGACCACGTGTGCGGAGGGTGGCGAGGTCCATTCGTGGACGTCCGCCACCCTCCACCGCTGCCCGGCGGAGGCTGGACTCCCTCAGCCGTACGATGCTCGGCGTGTCGTTCTACCGCCCGATTGCCGAGGACCGTTTCGAGGCGACGCCGTACACCCGGGGTCCGTGGGACGCCGGGTCGCAGCACGCCGGTCCGCCCGCGGCGCTGCTCGGCCGGGCGGTCGAGCGTCAGGTTGGGCGCGACGACATGCGGGTGGTGCGGTTGGCGTTCGACATCGTCCGGCCGGTGCCGATCGGCCGCCTGTCCGTGTCGACCCGGGTGGTGCGCGCCGGGCGAAGCGTCGCGATCGTCGAGTCCGAACTGATCCCGGACGGTGAGCCGACCGCGATGCGGGTCACCGCCATGCTGATCAGGACGGAGACCGCGGTCGCACCAGCGGTCTCATACGGCGGCCCGCCCGAGTTTCCCGACGGCACCGCGGAGGAGGCGTTCTTTCCGGTTCCGTACGACGTCGGCTATCACACGGCGATGGAGTACCGGTTCGCCGCCGGGTCGTTCCTCGCCCCGGGCCCGGCGACCTGCTGGATGCGGATGCGGGTGCCGTTGGTAGAGGGGGAGGAGCCGAGCCCGTTGTCGCGCGTGCTGGTCGCCGCCGACTCGGGGAACGGCGTCAGCAGCGTGTTGGACTGGCGCCGGTACCTGTTCATCAACCCGGACCTCACCGTGCACCTGCACCGGTACCCGACCGGTGAGTGGGTCTGCCTGGACGCTCGGACGTGGATCGACCCGGACGGCGTCGGGCTGGCCGAGGCGGCGGTGTACGACCGTACGGGCGCCCTCGGCCGGACCGCCCAGAGCCTGTTCGTCGCACCGCGCTAGCGCCCCGCGGCCTACCCTGACCCGGCCGGCTCATGAGTATCGATGGGTTGAGCCGGCGGGTCATTAGGGCAGTGGATCAGACACGTTCCAGCACGGTGGTGGCCATCGCTGTTGCCATCTGTTGCAGCTCAGCCTCCGTACGGTCGCTGATCACCTGCGTCAGCAGGAAGGCCGTGTCGGTACAGATGTGCATGGTGCCGATGTGGCCCCCAACCATCTGGCTGCCGGCGAGGTAGCTCCAGTGGGCCTTGTTGCCCAGGGCGACGCCGGTGAACGGCGCGGCGTTGGGAATCCCCGCCATGGTGTTCTCGCAGATCGCGTCGGGGTCGGCGTCCGGTGCGTTCGGGACGTAGCTCAGCGCCGCCTTGACCTGCGTGCCGTCCAGGACCTCCGGATGCCAGATGCACTGCGTGGCGAAATGCTCCCCCTCGCTGACGGGGTTGCCCACGATCGCGGCGACCTCGTCGCGGCTGAGCAGTTCACAGGGGTTGTCGGTGACGGGCCCGCCGCCCGGATCGGCCGCGGTCGGTCCGTCGCCACCGCCGGGCTGATCCGGGGTCGACTGGTCGCCGCAGCCGACCAGGGCGAGAGCCAGAACACCGATGAGCAAGGCCGAAAGGCCGGCGGGTCGCAGTCGGCGCCCGCCGCGACGGGATGAGTGCTGTATCTGGATGGCACGAGATATTCGCATGACGACCTCCTCGGGCATGTCTGCGATCGTCGCCGCCATCCTTCGAAGAAGCTTCGAGCCGGCTTCGGGTCGCGCCCGCTGGCGGGTTGGGGTCACCCGCCCGCGTACGGATACGCGGCCGGCTCGACGTCCAACTCGGCCATGCGAGCCGCGTACGCCCGGTACAGCCGGCGCGCCTCGCCGTACCGGCCGGCCCGGTCGAGCGTGCGCACCAGCGCGAGGTGGGCCGGCTCGTCGTACGGGTCCTTGGCCAGCAGCCGCAGCAGGCAGCGCGAGGCCGCGTCGGGATCGTCGCGCCGGGCATACTCGTCGGCCAGGGCGCGCAGCGTCGACACGTACGTCGCTCGGGCCTCCTCGCGCAGCGCGGTGAGATAGGGCGCGTCCAGGTCCTCGTCGCAGAAGTCGCCGGTGTAGCGGGCCTCGGCGCGGGCCAGGGCGTCGAGCGCGCCCGCCCGCGACGCGTGGCCGGCCAGCGCGGCCGCCGCGTCGGTGAGGAACTCCTCTACGTCGATGACGATGTGCTGCCGGCGCAACCACAGCGCTCCGCCGGCGCTGGCCACATAGTGATCGGCCGGGAACGACTTGTCCGGGTCGAGGACGGCCCGCAGCGTCGACAGCGCGACCGACAGCCGGGCGGTGGCCCGCTCCGGGGGCTCGTCCGGCCACATGGCCTCGATGACGCTCTCCCGGGCCAGCGGCGTGCCGCGGCGGGCAATGAGCATCTTCAACAGGTCCCGGGCCTTGCGCGAGCGCCATTCGGCATGGGGGACCGGCTGGCCGTGCCGGATGACGACGAGCCCGCCGAGCGTCCGGATGGTCAGCGGGGCGGCCGGCACGTCACTGAGCTCGGCAAGGGTCGCGGCCGCCTCGGCGGCGATGTGTCGGGCTCCGATCCGGCGGCACTCCTCCACAACCCCGGTGAGCAGTCGCTGGGCCGCAGCGGGGGGAAGCAGCCGGGCCAGGGCGAGGCGGGTGCGGGCGAGGCCGACCGGCGAGTCCAGGGCCTGCCACAGCGACTGCGCCTCCTCCAGGGCGGCTCGGGCCTGGGCGGGCTCCTCGGCCACCGC
>JADGGF010000734.1 GCA_019690055.1 Micromonosporaceae bacterium | reverse complement strand
TGATGAGGCTTCGACAACCGTCATCTTTCCAGCACGGAAGGCACTTCCGCGTTCACGACCCGCCCATCACGTTCAAGCTACTGAAGGGCCGAGGCTAGGGCGCGGATGTGGCCGTCGCGCAGGCCGTAGTAGACCAGGGTGAGCAGTTGTCGGGCGGCGGCGACCTTGGCGATGTTGGTGCCGCGCTTGACGGTCAGCCGTGCCTTCGTGCGCGCCAGCGGTCCCAGGTGCACGCGTTGGACAGCCTCGACCGCGGCCCAGCGGACGAGGCTGTTGCCCTGCTTGGTGATCCGTCCGCGGTGGACCTTGGTGTCGGACTCGCGGTGCTTGGGGGTCATCCCGGCCCAGGAGCACAGCTGCGCGGGCCCGGGGAAGCGGTGCACGTCGCCGATCTCGGCCACGAACACCGCCGCCAGCACCGGCCCGACACCGGGCAGGGCCTGGATCGCCTGGTAGCCGGCGTGGCCGCGCAGGTCGGCGGTGACCCGCTTGGTCACCGCATCGATCTCGAAGGTGTACGCGTCGATCAGGCGTAGCAGGGACCCGACGCGGGCATGAAACGGCGCATCCAGGCGCAGCTCGTCGATCGCCTTGCGTCCATCGACGCACGAAGATGTCCGACATCGCCAGCAGCACCCCCTGCTTGGCCAGCACCGCGTGGACCCGGGGCCTTGAGCCCGGAACGCAATGCGACCAGTTTCGCGCGATGTCGCACCGTCTCCCGCAGCCCGCGCACCTGCGGCGGAGCGATCCACGCCTCGGGCAGCCGACCCATCCGCAACAGATCGGCTAGATCCGATGCATCTCGTTCGTCGTTCTTGACCCGCCTGTATGCGAATCCCTTTACTCGCAACGGGTGCGCCAAGTGAACCGATACACCAGCGTCGGCGAGCACGTCGGCGGCCCAGTACCAGCCGTACGTGGCCTCCAACACCACCTCCGGCGCCTCACCCCACGAGGCGACCTGCCGCATCAGCTCGAACGGCTCACTGTCGATACGCACCGGACGACCGACCCGCTCACCCTCCGGCGTCATCCGCACGATCACACTGCGCCGGCGGTGCAGGTCAATACCCACGTACTGCTTGCCGTCATACCCTTCCACCAGGGCCTCCCCTCGTCGTGGCTTGTCTTGACAGCCCAAGCGTTACGCGAGGGTGACTGTCGTGAGGAGCGGAGGCCCGCTCCTTCATCGCATCACGGCGAGCCATCATGATCCGCGCGACTCGGGCGGCTTCAGCCTGGCGCTCCTGCGCCACGAGGGTCTTGACAGATTCTCAAATAGGATTAGTCTTCGTTGTACGCCGCTCGGTATTCATGGCCGTCATGATCATCTTAGAGCATACGGCGCGGTTTTGCAGAGTTTGTTCGAAGTCGTACGGGGAGGGAAATGTTCAGCTCGGCAAAATCCTGGACTCGCGTCTTCACTGTGGGCGTAGCGACGCTCGCCATAACTGCTTTTGTCGGCGCGTCACCCGCATCTGCGGCGAAGAGTGATTGCGACTACCTGTTCCGACTACCTGTTCCTTTGCGTCTGGAAAGACGCGAACTACTCAGGAAGCTTTAAGAACTGGTACTACTGTGGCGCGTACGACCTTAGGAACATCAACTGGCCGGGTACCACGAACAAAATGGACGGGTCGATTTCGTCACTCTACAACAACCAGTCTACGGATACGATCGCTGTTTTTCTGGACTATACTGAGGACTACGCCCTTGTTG
>JADGGF010000733.1 GCA_019690055.1 Micromonosporaceae bacterium | reverse complement strand
CCGGCCGCGGTCCGGCGGGCGGCGGGGCCGCCGGGTACGCGCCGGTGGGGGCGGGGCCGTCCGGGACGCCCGCTGGCGGGGCGCTGCTCGGGGCGACCGGGGCCGCGCTGGCGGCCTGGCGCAGGCTCGCCGGCGGTTCGAAGTACGCGTCGGTGACGCTCGGATTCTGCGCCGCGGCGGCCAGCCGCAGGCGGGCCTCCTGCTTGAGCCGGCGCGCGATCGCCTGCCACTCCTCCTGCGCCTTGAGCCACCCTTCCTCACGGCGGCGCCGCTCCTCCTCGAGCGCGGCCAGGGTCTGCCGGGCCAGCGCGAGGTCGGCCGCGCTGGCCGCGGCCGCGCGGGCCACGTCGGACCGGTTGCGCAGCGTTGCCTCGTACCGCTTGGCCGCCGAGTTGTGGCGTAGGTAGCCGGCCAGGCTCGCCACGGCGCCGGTGGCGAAGTACAGGGCAAGGAACAACAGCGCGGCGAGCATCGGGTTGTCGGCCGGCGACGCGGGGGTGAGCACGGGTTGGCCTTCTTCGATGATCGTCGTGCCGCCCGTGGTAGCGGGGGGCGCGGCGGTGAGCCGCACGACGAAGGCGGTGAGACCGACGAAGAGCCAAATCGAGAAGAGTAACCAGATGCTCGGGCTGCCCAGCACCTGCTTGCCCTCGTCGACCCGGTCCCGGGCCCGGATGCCCATGGTGTGGGCCAGCGCCAGCGCGGTGACGGTGAACCCGACCACGCCGAGCCAGACCACCTCGTCCGGCACGTTGCGCATGACCAGCGCGAGCACCTGGTAGAACGTGGCGATGTCGATGCCCGCGGCGACGGTCAGGACGGCGTAGTACAGCAGTCCGCTCATGCGGGCCGGACCGGCCATCTGGGACAGATCACCGTGGACGGTGCCCCGGCCCGGTCGAGGTGATGGTGGGGTCGTCATGGGTCAGGCTCCCGTCTCGCGATCTGGCACCCCGGTGGCCGGCCCCGCGGCCTGAGCGTACGAACCCGGCTCCGCGGCCGGAGCGTATGAAGCTGGCGCCGCGGCCGGAGGGTACGAAGCCGGTCCCGCCGCGAGGTCGAGGCCCGGCGTCGATGTGTCGCGCCCCGGTCGGGTGCGCCCGGCGCTGCCCCACAACGGGTTGCCGGGGACCGGGTTGTCCCGTATCGGGTTGCGCGTGGGTAGGTCGTCGTCGGCCAGGCGCAGTGCCGCCGACTCGTGCGCCACGTCGGCGTCGCGCACCCGCAGCCGGTCGGCGTACGCGAGCTCCTCGTGACCGGCGAGGTGGGCCCCGAGTTGCGCCGCCAGGATGTCCAAGTCGGTCAGGACCTGGGTGTGGTGGCGGTGTCCCGCCGCGACCCACTCGGCCACATAGGCGTCAATCAGTTCGTCGAACACGTGGCCTGTGCCCGCGTCCACCGCATTGGGCAGCATCGAATCGATGAGAGCGTTGAGCTTGGCCTCGGCGGCGGCGATGTCGGGTTGCGGGGTGATCGGGCGGCTGGTGATTCGCTTCAGCTCCGCCACGATCTCGGACAGCTCATCGACGGTACGTAGATATGGGCTGGTTTTCGGACGCTTGGCCATCTGCCCCTCCGGTCACGGTCGTGATGCTTGGCCCGCCAGCGTTGCCGGGGAGCCGGGTTGCTCGGCGGGCAGGCTGACCGGCACAGCCGCCGAGGTGGTCGGGTGGGTAAGGGTCCGGGGGTCCACGAACGGTGGCTCCGGAACGGGTAAGTCCTCAGTGG
>JADGGF010000072.1 GCA_019690055.1 Micromonosporaceae bacterium | reverse complement strand
GTGAGCGCGACGTCGGGCGCACCCGCCGTGATGAACCAGGTCGTGACGAGAAGCCCGACCGACCCGAGCGCCGCCACCGAACCGAGCGTGGTGCGCATGAGTACGACCGCGGTCACGGCCGCGACGAGAAGCACGACGACGCCCCAGTCCAGGGGGCGCGCGGACGGGTAGGCGCCGGGCAGTCCGGTCGCCGCGCCGAGGCCGGCCCCGGCCAGCAGCACCAGGCCGACCACCGGCCGGGCCAGATAGGGCCAGGTCAGTCGACGGTGGTCGGGCCGGCCGACCGCCGCCCCGAGCCGGATCAGGGCTGCGGAGAAGGCCGCGAAGCGCTCAGCGCCGCGATCCTCCGGAAGACGGCGCAGGATGCGGTCGACCCGGCCCCGGGTCAGGAAAAGCACCGATCCGAGCGCGATGGTGACGCCGGACAGCACCAGCTCCGGGCTGAAGCCGTGCCAGAGCTTGAAGGACGGCGGCGTCCCCCAGGGCTCGACGTCCCGCATCGCCCGATGCATCAACGGATTGAGGACCACAACGCCCGGGCCCAGCACCGCGCTCGCCAGGGCGGCGATCCCGGCCGGGGCGAGGAACAGCCACGAGGGCTCGTACAGCGTGCGCTGCATGGTCGGTCCGGCGAACGCTCCGTAGAGCAGTCGCACTCCGTAGGCGAAGGTCAGCGCCGAGGCGGCGACCGCGAGCGCCGCGGCGACCGCGCCCGCGCCGGGAAACACCCTCGCGCTGGCGAATCCCTGGAAGAGCGACTCCTTGCTGACGAATCCGATCAGCGGAGCCACCCCGGCCAACGACAGGCCGGCCACCCCGGTCAATGTGGCGGTCACCGGCATGACCCGTCGCAGACCGGAGATCTGGCGGATGTCGCGGCTGCCCGCTTCCCGGTCGATGATGCCGACCAGCATGAACAGCGTCGCCTTGAACAGGGCGTGGGCGAAGGTGTGCAGGACGGCGGCGGCGAGCGCCACGGTCGTCCCGACGCCGATGGCCGCGACCAGCAACCCGAGCTGGCTCACCGTGGAGTAGGCCAGCAACGACTTGAGATCGTGCTCCCGCAGCGCCCGCAGCGCGCCGAGGATGGCCGTGACCAGACCGACGGCCAGCAGGGTGAGCGACCAGCCGGGCCGCCCCGCGTACACGGTGGTGAACCGCAGCAGCAGGTAGATCCCCGCCTTCACCATCGTGGCCGCGTGCAGGTAGGCGCTCACCGGCGTGATGGCCACCATGGCTCCGGGCAGCCAGAAGCTGAACGGCGCCTGGGCCGACTTGGTGAATGCCGCCACGATGATCAGCGCAGCCACGGTGTCGCCGAGCGGCGTGGCGACCAGCTGGTCCCGGGCCGTCAGCACCTCGGCCAGGTCGGTGGTGCCGAGCCGTACGGCCACCAGCACGATCGCGGTTAGCAGCGCGAGCCCGCCCATCGTGGTGACGAGCAGGGCCCGGATCGCCGGGGCGTTGCCGCGCGCGCCGACCGAGCCGATGAGGAAGAAGGACAGGACGCTGGTCAACTCCCAGAACACGTACAGCAGCACGAGGTCGCCCGCGAGCACCAGCCCGAGCATCCCACCGCCGAACGCGACCAGCTGGAAGTAGATCGATCCGTGTCGGTGCTCCGGCTTGAGGTACCGCGGGCAGTAGCCGAGGATGAGCGCGCCGACGCCGAGCACCAGCACGCAGAACAGTGCGGCCAGGCCGTCCAACCGCAGCGTGAGCGACGCCCCGAACCGGGGGAGCCACGGCCAGGATGCGGTCGCGGTCTCGCCGGCCAGCACCTCGGGTCCGGCTGTGCCGAGCAGCACCGCGACGGCGACGAAGCCGGCGGCGAGGACGTATCCGGCGTCCCGCCCGAGCAGGCGGGCCAGCATCGGCGCGAGCACGGCCAGCCCAGCCATACCGGCCAGTGCGAGGACGAGCACCATGGCGCGCCCCTACCGGGTCGCCGCTGGACGGCCGCGAGCGGCGCCGCCGTGGGCGTGGGTTCGTCCGGGGCTGAGCCTCGCCCATACAGGCGAAAAGACCCACCAACCCGATACACCGGACATATGGGCCAGACTAGTTTCGAAGGCTCAGGCACGGTTCGCGAAGAGCCGGCCGCCGACCGAATGTGCGACGGGCGCGGACGGTGCCTCCGGGGTCCGTTCGCGTTGGGGCGACCGTCGTGCCGGGCGTCGATGGCGGTCGGTGTCGGAGACGGACGAAGGCGGGGTCAGGATGCCCACGGAGCCGATTCGCGTGGTCGTCGGCTACGACGGATCGCCGTCGGCAAATCTCGCGATTGACGCGGGCGCGCTGTTGCTGCCGAACGCCCGATGCTGGGTCACTCACTTGTGGACACCGCCGTTCGCGAGCGAGAGCATCCGCCAGCGCGTCTGGGCCGGTGTGTCGACCATCGACGACTTTCGGGAGGCCATCGAGCGCGAGGGCGCCCACGAGGCGGAGCAGATAGTATCGACCGGTGTCATTCTTGCTCGCGCTGCCGGCTGGGACGCGGAACCGCTCGTGCGCCGCAGCTACGGCGGCGAGGGACTGCTGTTCGCCTCGATCGCCGACGAGGTCGACGCGGACCTGGTGCTGGTCGGCGCCCGCGGCTTGAGCGGCACCAGCGCGGCCCTGGGCAGCGTCTCCGACCCGGTGGTCCGCCACACGCCCCGGCCCGTCCTGGTCGTGCCACGTCCGCTGCTGACCGACGAGTACGCGGCGCTGCGCACCGGCCCCGTGCTCGTCGGGTTCGACGCGTCAACCGGGGCGCAGACCGCGGTCGCGACCGCCAATCGCCTGTTCCCGACCAGGCCGGTGGTGCTCGTGGCGGTCGACGGCGACGAAGCGACACTGCCCCCCGAGGCTGAACCAGCCGGCGCTGAGGTGGCGACCATCCCGGCCGCCCGACGCTTCGGCTCGCACGCCCGGGCGGTGGCGGACGCGCTGGCCGCGTACGCGCGGCAGCGCCAAGCGGCCGTGCTGGTCGTCGGGTCCCAGGGCCGCTCGGCGGCGCGGGAGATCCTGCTGGGCAGCGTCGCCCGGGCGACGCTGCACCACGCTCACCGCCCGGTCATCGTGGTGCCCGCCCCCGCGTGACGCCGCACATTCCCGTCAGTCGGTCCAGGTGACCGTGGGGGCGAGGCCGAGGAACCGACCGTACGGCTGGAAGGCCGCCTCGACGGCCGTACGGTCGCGGGCCGAGATCGGGACCAGCGGGGTCACGGTGATGTCCACCCTCGCCCGACGCACCGTGCGGCGCCACGTGCCCACCACTCGACCGTCGCGCACGATCGTAGGCTGGAAGACCCCGTTGCCACCGGGGATGATGGCCTGCTTGTGCGCGTCGTCGAGCATCAGCGAGCGGTCCTTGTAGCCGAGGATGAACTCGTCGAAGCCCGGCAGGGCAAGCAGCTGTGCCCGCCGGCGGCGCGGGGGTGGAACGTACGACTCGATCAGGGCGCGCTCGGCGACCATCGGCACGTCGTCGACCAGCACCTCGACGAGGGCGTCGCCGGCGGCCGCCACGCCCCGCCGGCACTGGGTGATCGGCAGCCCGGTCCATCCGGCGAAGTCGGCGACCGGTGCCGGGCCGTGGCCGCGGAAGTAGCGCAGCGCGATCGTGGCGAGCGCCTCCTCCGGGTCGGGCCGGTGCGGGTCGGGCACCCACTCGTCGAGAAGCGTAAATGCCTGCTCGGTGCCGATGTTCGGGGCGAAGCAGGTGACGCCGAGCTGGCTCGCGTACCACAGCAGGTGGTAGCCGAGCTGACCGGAGACGTCCAGCCCGCGCTCAGCCAGCGCGGCCAGGCACTGGGCCCGGGTCAGCCGCTTGCCGCCGCGCAGCACCTCGGCGAAGATCTCGACGGCCCGGTTGGCCGTCTGGTCGCTGAGCCCGAGAAACTCCCGGCGCTTGGCCGCCCCGGCCAGCGCACGTCGCCCCATAAGCTCGAGCATCCAGCGCGCATCCCGCGGCGGCACGTAGTGGACGGTGCCGCGCATGGGCCAGGTGCGCAGCGCCTCCCGGCGCTCGACCGCCGCCTCCACGTCGGCCGCCGTCAGGCCCGGCAACCGCACACCGAACGACCAGGCCGCACTGCCGTTGTCCTGGGCCTGCATGGCGCCGAGCCAGGTGACCACCCCGGCCACGTCCTTGGGCGCCGGGTCGCCCAGGTAGCCGTCGGGGCGGGGGGCGAGCAAGAGGCTCATCAGGCGCAGGGCTACCGCATCCGACCCCGAGAGGTGGTGACCTGACCGCGAGAGCTGCACGGGCCCAGGCTAGCCCCCACCCCCGACAAAACCTCTGTGCTCGCTCTGCCCGGTTGCTGCGCTGTGCTCGGGCGAGCCCGGCTCCTGCTGAGGCTTGCCCCGGCGACGCATGCGGAGCGGACGCAGGCCTGCTGCCTTCGTCGCTCGTTCCTCGGTCCAGGTCCACGCGGCCCGAGGCCGTAAACCAGACACTGACAAATCCGGCAATGTGCCTGCCCGCCGGGACTCGCGACGGCGGCGCGCAGCCCGGTGCCTGACACATGGAGCTGGGGAGGCTGGGGCAGGATGTCGGCGTGAGACGGGCGCTGCGCATCCTGGCCGGCATCGCCGGACCGGGGCCGAGCGAGTCGGCCCTGCGTCGGGCGGTGGCGGGCCGGGTCATTGTGGTGACCGGGGCGTCGGAGGGCATCGGGGCCGCGACCGCGGTCCGGTTAGCGGCCGCCGGGGCGAGAGTCGTGCTCGTCGCCCGGACCGCGGCCCGCCTGGCCGAGGTGCGGCAGCGGATCGTCGCCGCCGGCGGCACGGCGATCACCCACCCCTGTGATCTGTCCGATCCGGCGGCGGCCGGCGCGCTCGCCGCCGAGCTGCTGGAGACGTACGGTCGCGTCGACGTTGTGGTCTCCAACGCCGGTCACAGCATCAACCGGTCCGTGGCCGCCACCGCCGATCGGTTCCACGACATCGCGCGTACCGCCGGCATCAACTACCTCGGCCCGGTGGCGCTGCTGCTCGGCCTGCTGCCGGCAATGCGCGCCGCCGGGTGCGGTCACATCGTCAACGTCTCCACCGCGAGCCTCGCCGGGTTCCCACCCGGGTGGTCGGCGTACCTCGCCTCCAAGGGCGCGTTCGACATCTGGCTGCGTTCGGCCGCGCCCGAGCTGCGCCGCGACGGCGTCACGGTGAGCACTATCTACTTTGGAATGGTCCGCACCCGGATGAGCGCGCCGACCCTGGCCCGGTGGCCGGTGCCGGCGGCGACCGCCGAGGAGGCCGCGGCGATGGTGTGTCGGGCGATCGCCCGGCGGCCGCGGACGATCTGGCCGTGGTGGGCCCGCCTGGGCCAACCGCTCGCGGTCGCGTTTCCGTCCCTGCTCGAGCGGTGCTACGCCGGCTTTCTGGCGGCCGCCCAGTCGCTCACCGTTCCCCGCGCCCTGCACCGGGCCGGGTTGCTGCGGCCCCGGGTACTGGTGCGGGCCGCGCGGGCCGCTTGGCGCTACGGCGGCACGCTCGCCGCCGCGGTGGCTGCGGGCCCGGGCACTGGCGTGGCCCTCGTCGACCGCCACGGTCCACTCTCGACTCAGGCGCTGCGGGAGCAGGCCGAGGACTGGGTGGCGAGTCTGGCTCCGCTCGTCGACATCGGCCGAGTCGGGCTCGCCTGCGGACCCGGGCGGGAGTTCGTGCTGGCCGTTGTCGCGCTGGGGCGGCTCGGGGTCGACACCGTGCTCGTTTCGCCCGACACGCCGCCGGGCCGGCTGCCGGAGCTGCTCGCCGCCCACGACCTGCGGGTGATCGTCCACGATGGACGCTATGACGCGGTCACCGGCCGGTTCGGCCATCCCGATGACGGGATGGTGCCGGGCTGGCGCCTGCCGGTCGACGCCGACCGCGGCCCGGTGGTCCCGGCGACCGTGTCGGATCGGCCGCGGCGGCCGGGCCGGCTCACCGTGCTCACCTCCGGCAGCACCGGGATCCCGAAGGCCGTCACCCGCACGCTCCCGGTCCGGACGCTGCTCGGCACGGTCGCCACCCACCTGCAGCTTCTCCCGCTGCGCCCGGGCCGCCCCTTTGTGCTGGCCGCGCCACCGCACCACGGCTTCGGGCTGTCGTACCTGGCCGCTGGGCTGGCGATCGGTGCACCGGTGGTGCTCGCGGCGGGCCTGGACGCGGCCGCGATCCTCGACCTGGCCGCCGAGTACGACGCCGAGCTGCTCGTGGCGCTGCCGGTTCAGCTGTACCGCATCGTCGCCGAGCAGCGGCGGCGGTCGACGCCCTCGGGATTGCGGGCGATCGTGAGCGGCGCCGCGCCGCTGTCGGCCGAGCTGTACGCCGAACTCGTACAGGAATTTGGAAATATTGTGTTCAATCTGTACGGCACGACCGAGGCGGGCTGGTCCGCGATCGCCACGCCGGCCGACCTCGCGGCCGCGCCGGGGACGGTGGGCCGCGCCCCACACGGCGTGCGGCTACGCATCCGCGACGCCGAGGGTCGGCTGCTGCCGCCGGGAACGGTCGGCCAGGTATACGTGAGCGGATGGTTGCCCGGCGGCCGGGAGGTGGCCACCGGCGACCTCGGACGCCTGGACGCGCTCGGGCGCCTGTACCTGCACGGCCGTCTCGACACCATGATCGTGTCGGGCGGGGTCAATGTCTACCCGGAGGTGGTCGCGGCCGCGTTGGCTGAGCACCCGGAGGTCGCCGAAGTCCGGGTCACCCCGGTCGACGACCCCGAATACGGGCAGCGGCTATCCGTCATCGTCCGTCCCCGCCCGGGTGCCGAGCTCACCGCGGACGGCCTGCGCGCCTGGCAGCGGACGCACCTGCCGCCCGCGCAACGGGCGCGCGACATCACGGTCGTCGATCGCCTCGACCAGTGACCCCGCCGCGCGGTGACCGCCGGCGTCGGCGTACCGGTGTGTCCGCGGCCACCTCGACGGTCCCCGGCGGGCCAGGCGCCCGAAGGCGGGGGTGATCATGCCCGGATGCGTGCTGCGATCCGGGTAGTGGCCGGAGTGTTCGCCCTGCTGTGGGCCCTGCCCGGCTTCGGGTTCGTCGACCTGGCGGTGACCGTCGACCCGGACCCCGTTTGGCTGCCGGTCGCCATCCTCGACGGCGGCTGGGGGCTGCTGGTCACCGGGTTCATCGTGGCGGCGCTGGTCCTCGTCGCGCTTCGGCCGGCGTGGGCGGCCGAGATCGCGGCCCAGCTCGCCGGCGTCGCCGCGCTGATCGCGGTTTCGGCGGTGATCACCGGCGAGTACACGGTGTGGTGGATGCTGCTGGCGCTCATCCTGCCCGCCGGCGCGCTCGCGGGCCTGGCCGCGCTCGGCCGGCGGCGCGGAACGCCGCGGCCGGCCCCGGCGTCCCGACCGGACCGGGCCTGGGTGCGGTGGGCGTACGCCGCACTCGCCGCGCTCGGCGCGGTACCCTGGCTCGCCTACGCCGTCGAGATGTACCGGGCCAAGTGGGAGGGCCGGCCGCCGGGGGAGATCACCAACAACGTCAACCATTGGGCGATCCAGGGCGCCCTCGGGGTGGCGCTGGTCGGGTTTGCGATCCTCGCCGCCACGCGCCCGTCGCTGCGCCGGTTCAACGCCGTCCGGGTCGGGCTCTGCGCGGCGTACCTCGGCGTCTGCTCGCTGCGCTTCCCCGAGGGGGCCGGCGGCTTGTCACCCGCGTGGTCGGCGCTCGCCATAGCCTGGGGCGTCGCCCTGCTGGTCGTGGCCACCGTGCCCCGCCGACCGGCCGGGTACCTCGTCGGTCAGCCCGGCTGACCGCGACGGACCGGCTCACGGCGCTCGGCTGACCAGCGACGCGCCGGCGTCATCCGGACGGCGCGACGAGTTGGTTGGCGCTGCGCAGGACGTCGGGCGCGAGCAGGCGATCCGGGTCGAGCGGATCGGGGCAGCGCACCGTCCACGTCACGGTCTCGCCCGGCAGCAGCGTGGCGAGCATGCCGTCGACGACCGCGTCGGGGTGGACCCGGTCGGCCAGCAGCGCCAGGTCCCGCAGCAGCGTCTGGGCGGTCACCGTCACCCGCGCGCCTCCATCGATCGGAGTCACCGTCGCCGAGAGCTGCGGCGCGGGCAGGGCCGAGTCGCGGTCCTCGGCGAAGAACCAGAGCCCGCGCTGGTCGCCGAACTCAGCGAGCAGCAGCTCCGCGCCGGGATCGTCGGGGCTGGCCAGCGAGCGCGGCACCTCGACGCGCCCGGTCGCCCGCGGCTCGACCGAGACATCGATCTCCTCCTTGGCCAGCACCTCGCCGTCGTACGAACGCCGGGACACCGACAGTGTGCCCGACCACGGCTGGGCCGTGTCGTTGACGAGCGCCACCTGCAGGCCGGCGTCGGACGGCTGGACGGTCACGAGCCGGTCGGCGTAGGCGTGGCGCAGCGCGTAGAAGGCGGGCTTGCCCCGGCCGTCACCGTCCACCATGGACCAGGACACTACCGGCCAGCAGTCGTTGAGCTGCCACAGGATGGTGCCGGTGCACACCGGATGCAGGGACCGGAACCACTCCACCCCGGTGCGTACGGCCCGGGCCTGGTTGAGCGACATCGCCCAGTGCCAGTCCACCATGGACTGCGGCACGCGCAGGTGCGGCACCAGTCCCCGGGTCAGCTTGGCGTCGCCGTCAATGGCCTTCTGGTGGACGAGCAGGCCGGGTGACTCCGGGGTGAGCGGGTCGTCGCTGACCGCCCGGCGCAGGGTGGACCAGGCCGGCGGCCCCTGCCAGCCGAACTCGGCCACGAACCGGGGCCCGTAGGAGCGGTAGGCGGTGTAGTCGAGCTGGTTCCAGACGTCCCAGATGTGCACGGTGCCGTGTGCCGGGTCGTTGGGGTGCCGGCTCGGATCCGGGGAGCACGGGCTGCCCGGGGTGTACGGGCGGGTCGGGTCGAGCTGCGCGACGAGCCCGGGCAGCAGGTCGTAGTAGTAGGCGTGGCCCCAGGTGCGGCCGTCCAGGCGCTCCCGCCAGCCCCAGTCCTCGATGCCCCACAGGTTCTCGTTGTTGCCGTTCCACAGCACCAGGCTCGGGTGGGGCATGAGCCGGGTGATGTTGTCCGTCGCCTCGGCCACGATCTCGGAGCGCAGCGGCTCCTCCTCGGCGTAGGTCGCGCAGGCGAAGGCGAAGTCCTGCCACACGAGGATGCCACGCTCGTCGCAGAGGCGATAGAAGGCGTCATCTTCGTAAATTCCACCGCCCCACACCCGGATCAGGTTGACGCCGGCCGCGACGGCCTGGTCGATCCGCTCGGCGTAGCGGGACCGGTGGGGGAACACGTCGTCGGGGATCCAGTTGACGCCCTTGACGCTGATCGGCTGGTCGTTGACGACGAAGGTGAACCCGGTGCCCGCCTCGTCGCTGGCCTGGTCCAGGCGCACCGAGCGGAAACCCACCCGGCCGTGCCACTCGTCGAGCACCTCGTCAGATCGGGATCGCCGCAGCCGTACGGTCACGTCGTAGAGCGCCTGGTCGCCGTACCCCCGCGGCCACCACCGGGTCACGGCTGGGATCCGCACCTCGACTGCGGCGGCATCGGCCGTGGCGTCGATGGTGGCCGTACGGCTGACCCCGCCGGCCTCGACCTGCAGCACGAGGTCGCCGCCGTCGCCGGCCCGCTCGACGGCCACGTGCGTCACCATCACCCCGGCGTCACCCTCCACAGTGGTCACCGGCCGGACGGAGGCGAGCCGCGCGGTGTGCCAGGCGTGCAGGCGGACCGGGCGCCAGATGCCGGCGCCCACGAGGTCGGGACCCCAGTCCCAGCCGAAACTGTAGGCCGCCTTACGGATCGCGTTGTACGGGTGGTGGATCGCATGCGGGCGGGCGCCCAGGGTCAGGCTCATCGCGTCGGCGTACCGGATCGCCGACGAGAAGGTCACGGCGAGCCGGTTCGCCCCTGGCCGTAACCGGTCGCCCACGTCGATGCGGTAGGTGCGGTGCATGTTCGCCGTGGTCGCCACCGGCTCGCCGTTCAGCTCGACCCGCGCGACGGTGTCCAGGCCCTCGAAGACGAGCTGCACCCGGTCATCGTCACCGGGCGACCAGTTGCCGGGCGACCAGTCGATGACCGTCTCGTAGCGCCAGTCGGCCAGCCCGATCCAGGCCAGGCGACGCTCGTTGTCGTCCAGGTAGGGATCCGGGATGAAGCCGGCGGCGAGCAGGTCGGTGTGCACCGAGCCGGGCACCGTGGCGGGAATCGGGCCGGCCGCCACGATCTCGTCTGGCACCGGGCCGCCGGCCGGGCGGAGGGTCCAACCGTCCTGTAGGTTCACAATGTTCACTCGGTCAATCCGCTCGTCAGGCCGTTGTAGAAGAACCGTTGCCGGGCGAGGAAGGCGATGAGGGTGGGGATGATGACGATGATCACGCCGGCCGAGATGAGCTCCCGGTGGCTACCGAACGGCCGGGTGAGTGTGAGACATGCAAGCCTATATTCAAATGACAGGATGGTCTTTCACTGCGATCTCCTGGATGATGCGGACGAAGGGTGACCCGGTCCAGTGGTCGTGTTGGTCGTGCCCCGCCAGGGGTGGCCCCGGTGCGGCGATATCCGGAAGCGGTGGGGGGACGGTTGCTGAACCGGATAAGCTGGGGTAACCATAGGGCCGCCCGGGATAGCCTGTCAATGGCCGGCTACGCTGATTAACCGGTTAGTCCGGGTGGTTCTCGCCGGCCAGGCGCCCTGGTTGCTCATTAGGATGGTCCAGCATGGCGGCGGAGAGCACCGGTGACGGGCGCGGTAAGCGTCGACGCGCGACGGCTCGCCGACCGACCATTTCCGACGTCGCCCAGCGGGCCGGCGTCTCGAAAGTGGCCGTATCGTACGCGCTCAATGGCCAACCCGGGGTTTCGGACGCCACCCGCCGGCGGATCCTCGCCATCGCCGAGGAGATCGGGTTCAGCCCGTCCCGCGCCGCCCGGGTTCTCTCTGGCGCCGCCGCCGCGGGCGCGATCGGCCTGGTGCTGAGCCGGCCCGCGCGCACGCTCGGCATCGAGCCGTTCTTCATGGAGCTGATCAGCGGCGTCGAGGCCACCCTGTCGGCCCGCTCGTACGGTCTCACACTGCAGATGACCACCGGTCCCGCCGACGAGGCGGTGGTCTACCGGCGCTGGTGGGGGGAGCGGCGCGTCGATGGTGTGCTGATCTGCGACCTGCGTGTGGACGACCCGCGGATCGCCGAGATCGAGAAGCTGAGCCTGCCGGCGGTGGTGATCGGCGGTCCCGGCCAGACCGGCAACCTGGCGAGCATCTGGTCCGACGACGCCGCGGCCGTGGTCGAGACAGTCGAATATCTTTATGCATTGGGCCACCGGGTGATCGCCCGGGTCGGGGGTGTGCCGGAGTTCCTGCACACCCGCATTCGGGCGGACGCCTTCGCGCAGGTGTGTGCCCGGCTCGGCATCGCCGAGGCGACCTCGGTCGACTCGGACTACTCCGGCGAGGAGGGCGCTCGCATCACCCGCCGCCTGCTCAGCTCCCGCAACCGCCCGACCGCGATCATCTACGACAACGACGTGATGGCGGTCGCCGGCCTGGGCGTGGCGCAGGAGATGGGCCTGCGCGTGCCGGCCGACCTGTCCCTGGTCGCCTGGGACGACTCGGTGCTGTGCCGGCTCGTGCACCCCGCGCTCACCGCGCTGCAGCGGGACATTCCGGCCCACGGGGCGCGGGCGGCCAGCATGCTGCTCGACATCATCGACGGCCATCCCCCCAGCGCGGTGCAGGACGCCACCGCTCGGCTCGCGCCGCGCAGCAGCACGGCGCGAGCGCCCTGGTGACGTCGGTCCCGCTGACCGTACGGTCGGGTGGTGCTGCTCCGGTTCAGTGGCCGTACGATCGGGGCGTCGCGCTGACGTCGGGCCTGACCGTAGTCGCGCTGACGTCGGGCCGCTGACCGTACGGGTCCGGTAGTTTGCCTGGGCGGATCGCGCTGTGGCGAGAGTTCACAGATCGGTGGCCGCGTATTGGTGATCCTGCCATTGTGGTCTTGGCGTGCCATTGACGATGCTCATGGGCATGTCTGTAGCTGTATCGGCTCGGCGACGCCGCCGGGCGCTGGCCGTCGGTGGGGTGGCCGCCGTCGCGTTCCTGGTCGCCTCGGTCGTCCTGGTCGCGCCGGCCAGCGGCGTACCGTCGGCCGGGCTCGTCCTCAACGAGGTCTACGGAGGCGGCGGTAACAGCGGCGCCCCGTGGAACCGCGACTTCATCGAGATCACCAACCGGGGCACCGAACCGGTCGCGGTGTCGGGCTGGTCGGTGCAGTACCACGCGGCCACCGGCACCGGAGCCTGGCAGGTCACGCCGCTGACCGGGGTGATCGAACCCGGTCAGCTCTACCTGGTCGGCGAAGCGTCCGGGGCGAACGGGCAGCCGCTGCCCGCCGTCGATGTCTCCGGTTCGATCGCCATGGGGGCCGGCGGGGGCACGGTGGCGCTGGTCGCCAGCACGACGCCGTTGACCTGCCACGACGCCGCGGCGTGCGCCGGCGTGGCCGCCATCATCGACCTTGTCGGCTACGGGAACGCGAACATCCGCGAGGGCAACCCGGTGCTCGGAGCGTCCAACACCACCTCGGTGCAGCGTCGGGCCACAGTGGACACTGACGACAACTCCGTCGACCTGTTCGCGGCCGCCCCCAGCCCCAAGGCGGTCAACGTCGAGCCCGAGCCCCCGCAGTGCCCGGCCCAACCGGGCCCGACCCGCATCCGGGACAAA
>JADGGF010000071.1 GCA_019690055.1 Micromonosporaceae bacterium | reverse complement strand
GGGGCCGGGGGGCGCCAAGGCGCCTCGGGGGGGCGGGGGGGGGGCGCGCCGGGCCGCCCCCACGCTCACCCGCACGGGGCCGACCGGCCCCATGCCCCGGCGGCGTCCCTCGGTAGGGTGGGTCGGCGACGGAACGCACGCCCCGTCGACCGTACGAGAGGGGAACCGGTGTCCCGGACCCGGCAGTGGATCCCGGTGATCACGGTGGTCGCCCTGTTGGGCGCCGCCATGGTCAGCGCACTGCACGCTCCACCCTCCTTCGAGGCCACCGACACCACGCCGCAGGTGAGCGGCGACTGGGGCCCGTCGCCGCGGGCGGAGCCCACGCTCCTCGAGCCGCCGCCGACCCTGGAACCTCCCGCGCAGCCCGAATTCGCCCTTCCGCCCTGGTTCACGACCGTGCTCAACGTGCTCTGCGCGGCCGTCGTCATCGCGGTCGTGGGGGCGCTGATCTGGCTGGGCCTGCGCGACCGGTTGATGGTCCGGGCGAGGGTGGCCACGGTGGCCGACCCCGAACAGGTACGCCGCCGCGTGCGCGAGCGGGTGCAGGCTGCGGTTGACGAAGGACTGTCCGACCTCGATGTGTCCGACGACGATCCCCGGCGGGCCGTGATCGCCTGTTGGGCACGGCTGGAGGCGGCCGCGGCCGCCGCCGGTACACAGCGGCAGCCAGGTGACACCTCGACGGAGCTGGTGGAGCGGCTGCTGGCCGACCACGACGTCACCGCGTCCGTGCTCGCCGAGTTCGCCGCGGTGTACCGGCAGGCCCGGTTCGCGCCGTCCGTCATCGACGACCGGATGCGCGAGCAGGCCCGCGCGGCCCTGAGGCAGGTGCGCGACGAGCTCGTCCGCCCGGTGGACCCAGTCGACGTACGGAGCCCGTCATGACGCGCCCGCGTCGATCGCGCGCCGAGGAGTACGCGCGCCTGGACGACCTGCTGAGCGCGGGCGTGGCGCCGCCGCGGCTGGTCAGACCGGAGCAGCCATGGGTGCTCAGGACCGTCCTGACCGCGTTTCTGGCGTCAGCGATTGTCTATGTATTGCTCCTCACCGGGGGTCTGTCGCCGCCGTACCCGCTGATCCTCGCCGGCTGCTCTGGGGTGGTGCTGGTCCGGCAGGCGGCGCGGATGGTCGGCGAGCCCGACTGGCGGCGGGTCGGCGACCTCGTACGACCGCCGCGCGGGCCGCGGCAGCACGATCCGGACGCCGCCGCGACCGGTGACGACGGGATGGCCGCAGCGGTGCGGCGCTGGAGCCGGTTACTGGAGTGGGCCGACACCAGAGTGGTGGTCGATCCCGGCCGGTTTTCCCGTACGGTCGGCGCGCGCATCGGCGAGCTGGTGGACGAGCGGCTGCGCCAGCGGTACGGCATCACCCGAGCGTCGGACCCGGATCGGGCGCGCGCCATCGTCGGGGAGAGCCTGTGGGATCTGCTGGGTTCTCACCGCCGGTGGGTCAGCTATCGCGAGATCGTGTCGGCGACGGCCGAGCTTGAACGTATGTGGATTGACGAGCGTATCGATGGGAAGGCATAAGGTGACGATGTCCCGGCAGGCCACGCTCTCGGTGGCGGACGTGGGGCGGCTGGCCGCGCAGGTCCTGGACGCGGTCGGCACGGTGATCGTGGGTAAGCGCGACACGCTCGAGCTCGTGCTCGCGGGGGTGCTCGCCGGTGGCCACGTCCTGCTCGAGGACCTGCCCGGCCTCGGCAAGACGCTGACGGCCCGCAGCCTCGCCCAGGCCCTGGGGCTCAGCTTCCGCCGCCTGCAGTTCACCCCCGACCTCCTGCCCGCGGATGTGACCGGGTCGTTCCTCTACGACCAGCGAAGCCACGACTTCACGTTCCGGGCCGGCCCGATCTTCACCAACCTCCTGCTGGCCGACGAGATCAACCGGACCCCGCCGAAGACGCAGGCGGCCCTGCTGGAGGCGATGCAGGAGAAGCAGGTCACGGTCGAAGGGACGACGTACGTTCTCGAGCAGCCGTTCCACGTGCTGGCCACGGCCAATCCGATCGAGCACGAGGGAACCTATCCGCTGCCGGAGGCGCAGTTGGACCGGTTCCTCATCCGGGTCAGCTTCGGCTACCCGACCCGGGACGAGGAGTGGGGCGTGCTCCAGCGCCGCATCGCGCGGCGGCAGGAGGAGACCCGGCTCGAGCCGGTCGTCGATGCGGCGACGCTGGTCGCCATGCAGCGGGCGATCGAGGAGGTGACGGTGGAGGACTCGGTCGGCCGCTACATGGTCGACCTGGCCGTGGCCACCCGCGAGCACCCATCGGTCCTCGTCGGTGCCTCACCGCGCGGTTCGCTCGCGCTGATGCTGATGTCCCGCGCGGTCGCCGCTATGGACGGCCGCGACTACGTCGTGCCCGAGGACGTCAAGCGGGTGGCGGTCGCCGCCCTCGCCCACCGCATCACCCTGCGCCCCGAGATGTGGCTGCGCCGCGTCGACTCGACGCAGGTGCTCGCGAACGTGCTCGCCAACGTGCCGGCCCCGGTCACGGCGGCCCTGCCCACGCACACGGCCCCATGACATCACCGTCCAGTGTGGAGCCTGAGGAGACCTCGTGGGCGCCGACCCGCGCCCTCGGGCGGGCCGTGCTGTTCGGCGGCCTGGCCGCCTTCGCCGGAGTCATCCTCGGGCGGGTGGACCTCGTCGTGCTCGCCGCGCCCTTCGCCATCGGGGTCGCCTGGGGCCTGCGTCGACGACCGGCTCGGCCTCCGGTCGTGGCGGCCGAGATCGCCGAGGAGGACGCGGCCGAGGGTGGTGCGGTGGGCGTGGCGCTGGAACTGTCCAATGAGGACCCTGTGCCGCTCGATCTCGTGGTTGGCCGGCTGGCCACGTCGCCCTGGCTGCAGATGACCGATGGAGCCCGTCCGTACGCCGGCGACGTGGCGGGGGCGGAGGCCGGCGAGCGCGGCGCCGACCGCGGACTGCGCCCCGCCGGTTCGGTCCGGCGGGTGGACCTGCGGGCGACCGCGCTGCGCTGGGGCTACCAGCAGGTCGGACCGGCCGTCGCGTACGGCGTCGCCGGCGACGGGCTGCTCGTCAGCGGCACCGTCGTGGCGCCGGCCCTGACGCTGCGGGTGTACCCCGCCGTGCCCCCGTTCCGGGCCGACTCGGCCATGCCGCGATCCGCCGCGCTCGTCGGCGTGCACCGGTCACGCCGGCCCGGGGAGGACGGCGAGCTGTCGGGCGTGCGACGGTACGCTCCCGGCGACCGGCTGCGCCGGATCGACTGGCGGGTGACCCTGCGCACCCGGGACGTTCACGTCGCGGCGAGCCTGTCGGACCGGGACGCCGAGGTGATCGTCCTGCTGGACGTGCTCCACGAGGCCGGAGTCTCCGGCGGGATCCGCGGGGAAGCGTCCGTTGTGGACACTGCGGTGCGGGCGGCGGCGGCGATCTGCGACCACTACCTCCGCCAGGGCGACCGCGTCGGCCTGGTCGAGTACTCCGGCCGGCCCCGCTATCTGCGGCCCGCGTCTGGACGCCGGCAGCTGATCACCGCGCTGGACTGGCTGCTCGACATCCGAGCCGGCGCGGGCGTGGGCCCGACGCTCGGTCTCGACCCGTCCATCATCCCCAACGCCGCGCTCGTGGTCGTCCTCACGCCGCTGCTCGGCCCGCAGAGCACGGAGACGATCGCCACCCTGGCCCGGGCCGGCCGCTCGGTGGTCGCGGTCGACACGCTGGGCAGCCTCGGTCAGCGACGGATGTCGGAATCTCGATGGACGCCGGTGGCCCAGCGACTGTGGTGGCTCGAACGGCAGAACCTCATCGGGCTGCTGCACGAGGCCGGCGTCCCGGTGACGGCGTGGATCGGTCCGGGATCCCTGGACCAGGTGCTGCACGACATGGCCCGCATGGCCGCGGCTGGCCGGCTCGGTGGGCGATGAGGGTTCTGCTGGCCGACCTGCGCTACGCCGGCCTCGGGCTGCTCAGCCGGGTGCACGCGACCATCGCCACGGTGCGCCGCACCACCACCGCGGTGCTCCTGCTGCGCGCGCTCGTCTTCGGCGCCCTGGTGGTGGCGTTCGTCGTGAGCGTCCCGTCGGCCATGCTCTGGACGCCGGTGGCCCCGGCCGTGGCCGTCGGCCTGGCCCTGCCCGCCGCGTTGTTCCCGCGCACGCGGGCGGTCGGCTTCGCGCTCGTGACGATCGGCGCCACCTGGCTGGTGACCACGACATTTATCGATCTGGACTGGTCGGCTGCTCGTGTGCTGGGGCTCGCCGCGGCGCTCTACGTTGCCCACGCGGCGGCGGCGTTCGCGGCGGTGGTGCCCAACGACACCGCCGTCAACCGCGGGGCTCTGCTGCGCTGGGCGCTGCGCACGTCGCTCGTCGTCGTGGCCAGCGTCGGGCTGGGCGCGATCGGGCTGGCGGCCGCTGCCTGGCTCCCGCAGGCTCAGGGCATCCTCGCCCCGGTCGTGGGCAGCGTGGTCGCCGTCGGCATCGTCGCCGTGATCGTCTGGTTGGCCCGGCGGCCCGGCCGCGTCCCCTGACAGTGGGTCGACCTACGTCCGTATGGGTGTGGTCGCCCTGCGTCCCCTGACCGTGTGGGTGCCCAGAAGGCGT
This sequence comes from Micromonosporaceae bacterium, assembly GCA_019690055.1. Lineage (GTDB taxonomy): Bacteria > Actinomycetota > Actinomycetes > Mycobacteriales > Micromonosporaceae > DATBGZ01. Next base: position 8,110 of record JADGGF010000071.1, on the reverse strand, counting down.
TGGCGCCCCGGCGGTGACCTTGGGCGCGCGGGGCGGGGGTCGCGACGCGGCGAACGTCTCCGATTTCCGGCCACTCGGGTGCGGTGGTGGTGTTGGCTGTTCCTGACGGCAGCCGGCCGGTCGTGCGGGCCGGCCTGGGCCGAGGGGATCCATGAAGGCGGTCGTGGGGGAGGACGTCGGGCGGATCGCACTGCCCTGACCGGCGTGACGAGCCGACCCGTGGCGTTCCGGAGGGGAGTCGAGCGATGGCGCTGGTGCAGCACACGATGGCGGCGCCACGGGAGGCCGTGTTCGCCGTCCTCGCCAATGGATGGTCCTACAGTGACTGGGTCGTGGGGGCGACACACGTACGGGCCGTCGACGAGCGGTGGCCCCAGCCCGGCGCGGTCATCCACCACAAGATCGGGCCGTGGCCGATGTCGCTGCACGACCGTACGGTCTCGCTCCGGTGTGAGCCGCCGTCCCTACTCGTCGTCAGCCCGCACCTGTGGCCGCTGGGCGAGGCCGTCGTGAGCATCGCCTTGGAGGAGGCCGGCCCGGACCAGACCGTGGTCGCCCTCGAGGAGGAGTTCCACCGCGGTCCGTTGCGGTGGCTGCGCATCAAGGTGAACGACCTGGCCCTGCACTACCGCAACCGCGAGTCGCTGCGGCGGCTGGAGGACCTGGCGATGCGGCGCACGGAGCCGGCCGACGGACGCACCACGCGGGCCACCGTGAGCGAGATGAGTCGCGGCTAGTCGGGACTGGCGCTCGTCCACCCCGTGCATTGCTGAAGGCTGGGGCACAGGTATCAATGTCGGCATTCAGTGGCGGCGGCGCGCGGCCGGGTGACGTTTGGGGGCCGGGGCGGGGCCCGTGTGTCGCTACTGACCCCGGTAGAGGCGTCGCTGGGCGCTCTGTACCACGGTTCGGTAGACGGGTCCGCTGAGCCGCCGGTCGCGGGACAGTGCGGCCTTGGCCGCGTTCGCGCCGGGTCCACCGTGGACACCGCCGCCCGGATGGGCGCTGGCGCTGGCCAGGTAGAGGCGGTCGACGGGGGTGTCGGCGCGGCCGAGGCCCGGGATCGGGCGAAAGAAGAGCTGCTGGTGGACCGCGTTCGTCCCGCCGGCCAGCGAGCCACCGACGAGGTTGGCGTTCTCCTGCTCCAGCTCGACCGGACCGGCGACGCGGCGTGCGAGAACCAGGGAGGAGAACCCGGGGGCGGCGTTCTCCAGCACGCGCTCCATGCCGGCCACGACATCGGCGATCTCCTCCGGCGTCCACGTCCGGCGGTGGGGCAGGTGGGTGTACGCCCAGAACGACTCCGTGCCGGCGGGCGACCGGGTGGGGTCGGCGGTGGTCATCTGGCCGCAGATCAGCAGCGGCTCATCGGGGATCCGCCCCGAGCTCAGCGCCGCCGCGTAGCGGGTCATTCCGTCGCCGTCGAGTCCGATGTGGAGTGTCCCGGAGCCGGCCGCCTCGGGCGCGCGCCAGGGGATCGGGCCGGCCAGCGCCCAGTCCACCTTCACCGTCGCCAGGTCGTACTCGAACGCCGCCAGGTCGTCCAGCACGCGAGCCGGCACGGCCGAGCCGGGGAGCAGCTCGTGGTAGAGCGTCGGCGCCGGAACGTCAGCGAGGACGGCCCGCCGGGCGACCCAGGCCCGGCCATCGGCCGTGCGCACCCCGCGCGCGGCCCCGTACCGTACGTCGATGTGCACCACCGGGGCACCGCACACCACCTGGCCGCCGCGCCGCCGCAGCCGGGTGACCAGGGCCCGCGTGAGGGACCCGGCGCCGCCCTCCGGCACTGGAAAGCCGTACCGCTGCGCGAGCATGGCCATGAGCAGCCCGAAGCCGCCGCTCGCCGTCGACGTGGGCGGTACGTCGGTGTGCAGCGCCAAGCCGGCCACGAGCAGCCGCGCGCCCTGCCCGGCGAACAGCTGCCGACCCAGAGTCGCGGCCGGGAGCAGCATCTGCCGGGCCAGCCGCAGGGCGTCGCCGACACCGGTGGTCCGGACCAGACGCACGGCCGGGCGCAGCGGCGGGAAGGGCGTGAACAGGACCCGGAGGAAGTCGGGCTCGATTCGGCTCCACGCCGACACGACGCGTCGCCACCGCCGTCCGTCGCCGTCGGCGAAGCGATCCAGCGATGCTTCGGTAGCGGCCAGGTCCGTCGCGAGCGTGACCGACGCGTTGTCCGGCGTGAGGTGGGTGAGCACCGTCGGCGACCGGAGCCAGCGCAGGCCGAAGTCCTCCAACCCCAGGAAGGCGATCGGCGACGGGCAGGCCGAGAGGGGAAAGAAGGAGCTGCACAGATCGTTGCGAAAGCCCGGCGCGGTCACCTCGGCAGTCCGGACCGACCCGCCCGGTTCGTTCTGCCCCTCGAGGACGACGACGCTCCAGCCGGCGTCGGCGAGCAGGTTGGCCGCTACCAGGCCGTTGGGCCCGGCCCCGATGACGACCGCGTCGACCCCGTTCACCGGCCGGCTCGACCCCCGGGATTCGGAGTGACGGTGAAACGGATGCGGAAGTGGTCGAGGGACAGCGGTAGGGCGGTCGGATCCAGCGTCGGTCGAACCAGTCGGACGTCGTGCTCGGCCAGGATCGTGGCCAACACGGTGGCGCCGGTGAACGTGACCAGGTCGCGGCCGGGACAGCGGACCGGCCCGGCGGAGAACGGCACGATGCCGGGGTCGGCATCGAAGGTTCCATCAATCCAGGAATGGAGGTCGAGCTGGTTGGCCGCGCGGACAGCGGTCGGGTCCCGGTGGAAGAACGAACTGACGATGATCACCGCCGAGCCCGCCTTCAGGTGCGCCCCGCGCCACTGGAGATTGGTGGTGGTGTCCCGCAGGATGACCAGCGTGGTCGGCCACAGCCGCACCGCGTCCAGCACGCAGGCGGCGAGGTAGGGCCGCACGGCCACCCCGGGCTGGCATTCATCCTCCACAAGGGACTGGGCCGAGGCATCGACGGCCAGCGCGGCCAGCGCCCGGAACGTGGCGGCCGCGGCGGCGTCGAAAGCGAACAGCCAGTGGGGCACCTGACCGTACGGGTCGACGCCGGACCTGGCGGCGGTGGCCGCGACGATCGACGCCAGGCTGCCGGGCTGGGCGGAGGCCAGATACTCGCACAGGCGGGTCTGGAACGCTCGTCGCTGCCGCCGGGCCGTCGGCCGGAGGTAAAACCAGTTGGCCCGTCGCCGCAGGCGATCCAGCTCACGGGTCACGTCGACGTCGTCCCGGGCGTGGTCACCGAGAACAATCCGGCGGGTCAGGCGGGCGTGCATGTCCGCGAACCGGGTCCAGTCCAGGGTCGGCGTGCAGGTGGAGAGCATGCGCGTCACCTCGTCCTCGACGACGCCGGTGATCGACCCGGCCAGCCGGTGCATCGCCTGCCCCATGTCGAGGACCCGGGCGTTGAAGACCCGACGGTGGTGCCGTAACTCGCCGGTCGACAGCAGCACGCCGTCCGGCTGGAACTGGCGCAGCGCCGCCCGCTTCTCCCTGCTGGCGGCCGAGAACGGCTCCGGGGATTCGGCCAGCACGCGGCCCACGTCGTCCCGGGCGAGCACGAGGGCGGCCCGGCGGCCGGCCACGCGCATCAACAGGGGGCCGTCACCGTAGCGCCGGCGCAGGTCGCTCATCACATCGACGATGCCCTGCTCCCAACCGAACCGTTCCGCCAGCGCGGTCATCGCAGGACGGCGGATGACCGGACCCTCGGCGAAGATCGGGAGCAGCACGCGCAGCCCCACCCGAAGAGTGTCCATTGTGGATGCGCGTGCGGCCGACGACCGGCGTTCGGTGATGGTTGCCATATCAGGTCTCCACGACGACTCCCGCCCGATCGTCACGCCACCGTGACGGGCTCGGCGTGCAGGCGCGCGATCAGGTCGGTGGTCGAGTAGCCGGGCACATGGCTCAGGATCGCCACGCGGCCGCCGAGCGACTCGACCAGTGACCACTCCGGCAGCGTCTGCCTGGTGTAGTCACCGCCCTTGGCGTACACGTCCGGCCGGACCGTGGTGATGAGCTTGTGCGGCGTCAACTCGTCGAAGACTATGACTCGGTCCACACAGGACAGCGACGCCAGTACGGTGGCGCGGGCCCAGACCGGGTTGATCGGACGCTGCGGTCCCTTGAGCCGCCGGACGGACTCGTCGGAGTTGAGCCCGACCACCAGTGTGTCGCCCAGGGCGCGAGCCTCCTGCAGATAACTGACGTGACCCACGTGCAGGATGTCGAAACACCCGCCGGCCAGCACGATGCGGTGACCACGGGAGCGTTCCCGGTCCAGCCAGCCGACCAGATCGCTGGCGAACGTCATCTATCGATCTCCTCGTCGCCCGGCGCCCGCCGTGAGGCGCTGTCCCCCGCTTGCGCGGCCCTTCGACGCCATCTTGCCCGTTGTGCCGCCGGACCCCCGCCGATCCAGGTAGGAACAGATCAAAGGGAGGACTCCGCCCGTCCTCGTCGGCGAGGACGCAACGCGCTTGGAGCGGACATGACGCAGAGACTGCTCGGACGCTCGGCTCCCGGACCCGCCGACGACAGGGTCGGCGACCGTCGAGGCACGGGGGCCGCACGCGACGCAACGGCCTCCCGGGCCGCACAGCGGCCGACCGGCACCGGAAACGGCGCCACGGGTGGGGCCACCGAGGATGGCCCACACCATCCGGCCCCGGCCCGGGGCCGCCGGGGTCAGGGCGCTGGCCGGGCCGAGGGCAGCGGCCGAGCCCAGAGGGGTCGGGCGGTCGGGTGGGACGACAGTGGCTGGCCGGTTCTGGACTCCCTGCTGGCCGAGCTCGGCCAGATGGCGCACGACGATCCGGCCCGGCCGCGGCTGCGCGAGTACATCATCTGCCGCTGCGCTCCGGCCGCCCGACGGGAAGCCATGCGCTATCGCAATACCGGCGAACCTATCGATGACCTGGTGCAGGTGGCGACCCTCGGCCTGATCCTCGCGGTCGACCGGTACGACGCCAGCCGGGGAATTCCCTTCCGACACTTCGCGGTGCCCACCATCCTCGGTGAGCTCAAGCGCCACTTCCGCGACAAGGGGTGGGCGGTCAAGGTCAGCCGACGGATGCAGGAGCTGTACCAGGAGGTCCGCGCGGCCGAGCCGGTGCTGGCCCAGCGGCTGCAGCGGCTACCGACCACCGCTGACCTCGCCGCGCACCTGAACATCTCCGAGGAGGAGGTGCGCCGCGCGCGGGAGGGCGAGGCCGTGCACTCGGCCCGCTCGCTGAACTGGCCCGGCTACGGCGACGACGACGTGGCCGAGGTCGGTGAAGTGATCGGCAGTCCGGACAAGGACATCGAGGCGATCGCGGACCGGGACGCCCTGCACCGGGCGTGGCCGAAGCTGCCGGAGCGACTGCGGACCATGCTGACCCTGCGGTTCGTCGAGGAGATGTCCCAGAGCCAGATCGGCGACAAGCTGGGCATCTCGCAGATGCACGTCTCGCGACAGCTCACCCGCAGCCTCGCTCTGCTGCGTCGCTTGATGAGCGCGTGAGGCGCCGCTACCGGAACACGACAGTCCATAGTGGATCGAGCGGCGATCAGGTCGAGACAGGGGCGGCCGCGGGCACCGCGGCCGGTGCCGGCGCCCGGGACGGCAGGCCCAGGGCCTCGCGCAGCGTCAGGGCCACCTCGGCCGAGCGGACCTTCACCCCGCGCTGGCTCGCCAGGGCCAGCCCGGCGGCGACGCACGCGAGGGCGGTCACCGCGCCCGCCACCCCGAGCGTGAGGCGAGGCCCGATCTGTTCGCAGAGGTACCCGAGCAGGGGGGCGCCGAGCGCCCCGGAGGCGCCGCTCACGGCCGCGGCGAGACCGAGCACCCGGCCGCGCATGGCCCCCGGCGAGTCGAGCTGGACCCGGGTGGTCACGGTGGTGTCGATCATCACCGCGCCGGCCGCGATCGGCACGATGACCGCCGCCATGGTCGCGACGCTCGGCGCGAGCCCGGCCGTCACCTGCAGCAGGCTGGTCACTACGCCGAGCCCGACCAGGGTGCGCAGACCCAGCTCGGCGCGGCTCGCCGCCAGCAGGCCACCGAGCACGGTGCCGACGGCGAACGCCGTGGAGAGCACGCCGTACCCGCTGGCGCCCGCCTCCAGCGGGCCGGCGCTCATCGCGCCCATGGTCACCTGGTAGTTGCGACCCAGACTGCCCAGCACCAGCGCCAGGCCCAGCGTCAGCAGCAGGATCGGCTGGGTCGCGGCGTAGCGCAGGCCAGCCCGCACGCCCCGGCGCACGTGCTGGGACCCGTCGGTCAGGGCGTGCAGGCGATCGGTCCTGATGAGCATGAGCGCGGTGATGACACCGAGAAAACTGACCGCGTTGGCGGCGAAGGCGGGCCCCGGCCCGGCGACGGCGACGAGCACACCGGCACTCGCCATCCCCAGGATCCGCCCGGCGGAGCTGATCACCGAGCCGAGCGCGACCGCGTTCGGCAGCGTCGCCGCGTCCACCATCGTCGATGCGAATCGGCCCAGGACCGGGCCCTCGACGGCCGAGACGAGGCCACCGGCGGCGGTGATCGCGTAGACGAGCGGAACGTGGGTTCCGTCCGACCAGGCGATCGCGGCCAGCGCGACGGCGAACAGGGCGTGGACGAGCTGGGTGACGACCAGCAACGGCCGGGCCGGCAACCGGTCGGCCAGGCCGCCCCCGATGAGCGACAGGAGCAGGGCGGGCAGGGCCTGGAAGAGGACCGTCAATCCCATGCTCGCCGCCGAGCCGGTCGCCTCCAGGACGTACCAGCTCACCGCGAAGGTCTGCATCCAGCTGCCCGTCACGGAGACGAGGTCCGCCCCGGCCCACAGCCGGTAGTTGGGAAATCTCAGTGCGGCGAAGGTCGTTCGCAACCGCTGGCTCGCTCGGCGAGCCGGCGCAACAGTCACAGTCTGCCCCCGGAGGACACAGCGAGTCGGGCCAGGCGTCGGCGACGACCCAGCCTGGTTCACCGGACGGGCAGGGCCAAGCGATCGTGAGGCACCTCACGATGTCCGCTGTGGACGGACAAACGGGGTGCGGGCGACCACCGGACCCCGATTGGGTCAGCGTGAGCCCGGATCTGTCGGCCATGCGTCAGGAATCGGCTACGCGCCAGGAATCAGTCGGCGTCAGGAACACCAGGCGTCAGGAACCGGCCAGGCGTCAGGACGCGGCCAGCAACTCCTCGGCGGCGGCGAGAACATCGGCGGTACCTATCCGGCGGGGCCGCGGGTCGGCGTCGCGGGCGTCGTCCGGCGACCAGAGCACCCGGTGCCGGCCGTTGGCCGGCGGACCCCAGCGGGACGGCGGTTGCGGTCCAAAGATGACCACCGACGGCGTACGGCACGCCGTGGCGAGGTGGGCGACACCCGTGTCGTTGCAGACAACCAGCCGGCTGCTGGCCACGAGGTCGGTCAGGGCATCGAGACTCATCGAGCCGGCGACGGCCGTGGCGGGCAGCCCGGCGGCGGCGGTGACCCGGGCCGCGAGATCCTGCTCGGCCGGTCCCGCCGTCACCCGGACGGGGTAGCCCCGCTCGGCGAGGGCGCGGGCCACGGCCGCGAACCGGTCGGCCGGCCACCGGCGGTCGACCGTCGACGCGCCCGGGTGCACCAGGACCGGGCCACGCCGCGGGGGCGCGCCGGCGGTGCCGACCTTGGGATCGGCGCCGGCCTTGGGATCGGCACCGGTGGGCCCGGTGTCCAGGTAGAGATCGTCCCGGTCCACGGCGCAGCCGTACCAGGCGAGCAGCCGACACCACCGGTCGACCTCGTGCTCGTCGTCGCGCCACGGCGGACCGCCGGGCGTCCCGTACGACCACAGCCGCGCGGGCAGCAGCCGACGCAGCGCCGCTGTGGACTGTGGACCACGACCATGCAGGTTCACCGCGAGAGCGGGCCGCTGGGCCGCGGCGGGCAGCGGTCCGGGCGGCGCGTGGACCGCCGACGGTACGGGCAGCAGCCGGTCCACGGCCCCGATCCGCGCCACCAGGGGAGCCAGGGTCGCGGGCGCGGCGAGGACGATCTGCGCGTCGGGGAAGCCCCGCCGCAGCGCGCGCAGCGCCGGGACCGCGGTCAGCAGATCGCCGAGCCCCAGCGCGCGCAGCGCGAGGACGACCGGTGGTCGGG
>JADGGF010000732.1 GCA_019690055.1 Micromonosporaceae bacterium | reverse complement strand
GTGGTTGGGTCGGTTGGGCGTCCGGGGTCCGATGACCGGGGATCTGTTGACCGGGGACCGTGATCTCCCACGACTGCAGGAGGCGGTACGGGGTCGCGGGCCCGGCGGCCGAGCCCGCCGTGCTCTCGGCCAGCAACCGCGACAGCCCGACCCGGGTGGCGACCACGATGATCCCGTCGCCCGCGCGCAACGGACGGCTGTCACTGGGTCGCCAGACGACCTGGTCGGCCGTGCGGACGGCCAGCAATCGGGACTCGTACGGCCGATTGGCGACCGCGACCGTCATGTGCTCCAACAGGGACCGCTCCCCGACCGGCACCTCCGCCAGCAGCAGGACGCGCCGGCGCACCGGGATCGTCGCCAGCACCGCCCGTCCGATCATCGCTGCCGCGAAGGCCGGCGCGGCCAGGTAGGAGACGCTGCGCGAGACGTGAATATTGAACGCGCGCCGGACCCGGTCGGCGAACTCGCTGTCGAACAGCCGCAGCACGACCCGCAGGTCCGGACGGGCCGCGCGGCCGAGCAGCGCGATCTCGAGGTTGGTGACGTCGTCGGTGGAGGCGACGATCAGCGTCTGCGCGGTGGCGATCGAGGCCCGCTCGAGCGTCTCCGGACGGCTCGCATCCCCGACGATCACCGGAATCTTCAGGTCACGGGCGACCTGGACACCGGGCCGCGCCCCGTCCCGCTCGACCGCCACCACCTCGATGCCCTGGTCGCGCAGCGCCCGGACGATGCGCGTGCCGACGTCACCGAGCCCGACCACGACGGTGTGCTCGGCGATCGGGTCGTAGAGACCACCCGCCTCGCGCTGGAGCCGCAGCTTCACTAAGGCATCGACAATGGTTGCGGTGATGGCGGGAATGAGGGCCAGGCTCACGATCGTCAGCGCCACGACGGCGATCCGGGCCACGCCGGTGACACCCTCGTCGGGGTTGCCCGACAGGGCGGTGATGAGGGCGCTGTAGGCGGCGTCGGTGATGCTCCGGCCGGGCTGGCTGAGGAACAGCGCCGCCGTGCCGAGGGCGTACAGCACCAGGAACACGGCGATGACCGCCCTCATCCGGCGGCCGAAGAGCAGCGAGAGCACCAGACCGGCCGGCCAGCTGCGGGGCGGGCGCGGTGGCGGCGCCGGCTTGGACCGGGCGAGCACCAGATCGGCCCGGGTATCGGCGTCGGCGGGCAGAAACTCCGGCACCGTGCCCCGCGGCCCCATCACGGCGAGCCCGGCCAGCACGTCCTCCGGCCGGGTGCGCTCGCGCAGGATGCCCACCACCGGACGGTCACCGACCTCGATGGGCGGCGTGGCCGCCACGCCGATCGCGGCCGCCACGAAGGCCGGCGCGGCGATGGCCGAGGCGGACAGGGCGGTGCAGTTGGGCAGCAGGGCGCTCATCCGCTCGCCGAGGCTCTGCTTGGCCATCCGGATCACGATGCGCAGGTCCGGGCTGATCTCCTGGGCGAGCAGCGCCGCTTCGACGTTGGCCGCGTCGTCCTGGTCGACGATCGCCAGCGCCTCGGCCTCCTCAAGCCGGGCCGCCGCGAACGCCGCCCGATCGAGGTGTTCGGCCGTGATCACCTCCACCCCCGGCAGCTCCCGGATGAGTTGTCCCCACCGGTTCGGCCCCGGCCGGATCATCGCCACGACCGAGCGTTCGTACTGGGTGAGGAGCATCTCGACCAGCCGGAGCGCCAAGGGGTTTTCGCCCCAGACGACAAAGTGCGCCGAGCTCGGCGCGGGAGGCGGCAGCGTGGTGGGG
>JADGGF010000731.1 GCA_019690055.1 Micromonosporaceae bacterium | reverse complement strand
CCCCTCACCCACCGGCCCGCCTGGTGCCGCGGGCGGCCCTCGCTGAGGACGGCCCGCGGCACCAGCTTCGTGCCGTCCCGACGATCACCCGGCCACCATGTCGCTGTTCCACCGCCGTCGGTGTTGACGCGAGCTGTCGCCGGTCGAGCGGTCAACGGGCGGGCTTGGGCCAGGCGTCGGGGCCCTTGCGGGCCAGCGACCACATCTGCATACCTCGCTCAACCTCGATGGCCGCGTCGGCGCTCAACCCGGCTCCGCGCTCGAGAATGAGGCTTCGCTTGATCGCCCGCGCCAACACGCTGTCCCGCGCCGGCGCCGCGGCCAGACGCAGCGCGGTGGGCACCAGCTCGTCCATGGGACAAACCTGCCACGCGAGCCCCCGCTGGACGGCCTCCTCACCGGTCAGCGTGGCGCTGAACAACGCCATCGCGGCCGCGCCCTGGCCGCCGATCCGCTGCAACAACAGGGTGAGATGACCGCCGCCGGGGTGGATTCCGGTCCGCAGAAAGCCACTGGCGAGGACGGCGTCGGGCGTGACGAGCATGACGTCACAGGCGAGGGCGAGGTTGAGGCCGGCCCCGTACGCCCCGCCGGCGACGGCCGCGATCGTCGGCACCGACAGCCGGCTCAGCGTGGCGAAGGCCCGGTAGACCGCGGACAACTGGGCGAGGGCCTGATCCGAGGTGGGGTCGGCCGAGGAGGCGGCCAGCTCGGCCACGTCGGCACCGCTGCAGAAGTAGCTTCCGGAACCCGAGACGACGACCGCCCCGACGTCCTCGCGCCCATCGATCTCGGCGCACAGACGGATCAGCTCGTCCGCCATCGCGTGGGTGATGGCGTTGCGTCGGGTCGGGTTGTTCAGCACCAGCTGGGCGCAGCCGTCCGCGACGTGCAACTCGATACTGCCAGAACTCACGCGCTCCATTCTGCTCACTCGGTGGGAGCCGCTGCGGCGGGTCCGGCGGATCGAATCTCCGCGAAGCGACGATGTCGGCCGCAGCGAGGCTCTCCTCCCGCAGCACGTGCCTCATCGCCTTGTGGGAGCTGTTGCGGGCGGACGTGCCGGACGTCGCGTGCTACTCACGATCGAGCCGGGGCGGGCGCTGGCCCGTGCGGGTCGGCCTGGTCGCCCGCCGTCTTCGGCTCGTGCTGCTGTCTGACCGGGGATGCGGTCGGCTCGGCGGAACCGGACCGGACGCCCACCAGCAGCAGCGCGGCGAGCAGACACAGCGCGGCTCCGCCGAGGTACGGCAGGGCCGCGCCGGCATCGAAGACGGCCCCGGCCACCAGCGGACCGATGGCCCGAGCGGCGGCCGAGGCGGACTGGCCCACCCCGAAGGCTTGGCCGTGTTCCGGCCCACCGGTCGACGAGATCAGCGCGGCGCTCGTGGTGGTGAGCAGCCCCTGCCCGATGGCCACGACGCCGAGAGCGAGGTACGTAATCCATTGTGGACTGAACGGGAGGATGGCCAGGCCGGCGCCGAGCAGGACAGCCCCGGCCACCGCGATCGCCTTTTCGCCGTAGCGATCCGTCAACCGACCGACCAGGCCGCCCTGAACGATCGCCATCACGACGCCGACGCCGGTGAACACCAGCCCGAGACCGCGCGGCCCGAGGTCGAAACGCGCAGCGCCGAGCAGCGCGAAGGTCGCCTCCATGGCCACGAACGCCAGGGTCGCCGCGAAGATCGCCCCGAGCACCCGGCGCAGGGCGCGGTACCGTAGCGCCGTCACCAGCCCGCCGAGCCGAGCAAGCGACCCTGAGC
>JADGGF010000730.1 GCA_019690055.1 Micromonosporaceae bacterium | reverse complement strand
GCGACGGCCTAGCACCGATCGACTACGAACGATTGATGGCCGAGGCTCGGAGGGCCGACGCCGCATAGCGGAGTCCTCCACGCTTCGGGGGGATTGACATTGCTGTCAAGTCCGGTGATCGGGTCACCGATGTGGCCGCGAAGCTGGGCGTCTCCCGTCAAAGCGTGCATACCTGGCTGACTCGCTATGCCGAGCATGGCTTGGCTGGGCTGGCGGATCGATCGCACCGGCCCGATTCCTGCCCGCATCAGGCCTCACCGGAGGTGGAGGCGGCGGTGTGCGAACTGCGCCGTGAGCATCCACGGTGGGGTGCCCGGCGGATCGCGTTCGAGTTGGGCCGCAGCGGTTGTCCCGGACCGGTTCCCTCGCGGATGACGGTGTATCGCATCTTGGCCCGACACGGGCTGCACTTGGTGGCACGGCGTCGTCGTGGCCGTGAGGACTACATCCGCTGGGAACGTACGGTGCCGATGGAGTTGTGGCAGATGGACATCGTCGGCGGTGTCTTCCTCGCAGACGGCAGCGAGGTCAAGGTCGTCACCGGTGTGGATGACCACTCCCGCTACGTTGTAATCGCTAGCGTGGTCCGTCGGGCGACCGGTCGAGCGGTCTGCGCGGCGTTTATCCAAGCGCTGCAACGCTTCGGAGTGCCCGATGAGGTGCTGACCGATAACGGCAAGCAGTTCACCGACCGGTTCGGTAAGGGCGGCGAGGTGCTCTTCGACCGGATTTGCCGCGAGAACGGCATCGCCCACCGACTGACTCAGCCCGCCTCGCCAACGACGACCGGGAAGGTGGAGCGCTTCCACGGCAGCCTGCGCCGGGAGCTTTTCGACCACGCCGGCCCGTTCGCCGATCTGGCCGCCGCCCAAGGCGCGATCGATGCGTTCGTCGTGGAGTACAACACGTCCCGACCGCATCAGTCGCTGGCTATGGCGTTCCCGGCCGATCGGTTCACGCTCCGGCCACCAGCGGCAACGGAGCCGATCCCGTTGCGGCTGCCTAAATTCCTCACCAACCAGCTCACCCCGTCATCCGTGTCGACGGATGCATCCGCGGCCGCGCCGGCCCCGGCGCCGTCCCGGTGGCCGGGCGGCCCGGTCGAGTTCGACCGTGTCGTGCCGCCGTCGGGCAACATGCAGGTCGCGGGCAAGCAGTTCTGGCTCGGCCCGATCCGCTCCGGGCTGACGGTCACGTTCTGGGCCGACACCGACGTCATTCACCTGTCCATCGCCGGCGCCCGGGTCAAGTCAGTCCGCTCGCATCTATCGGTCAACCACCTGACCCAGCTCGTGCGCGACGGCGGTCGACCAGCGGGACCGCCACCAGTACCGAGCCTGCCCTTCACCGGCCCGGTCGAGGTCGACCGCACCGTGTCCACCGCCGGCACCGTTTCCCTCGGTCAGCACCTGGTCCTCGCCGCCGAGATCCTCGCCGGCCGCCGGGTCAGCGTCCGCGTCGACAAACACACCCTGATGTTCTTCGACCCCGACACCCGCGAGCTACTACGCACCCGACCCAACCCGCTCACGGCGGCCGAGATTGCCCGGCTGCGGTCGGCCCGCCCGGCCGGACCACCACCCCAACCCTCGGCCGGACCCGTCCGCGTTGAGCGGCGAGCCAGCAACAGCGGCGTCGTCATGGTCGTCGGCCAGAAGATCGCCCTCGGCCTCGTGCACGCCCACAAGACCATCACCATCGACGTCACCGCCACCGAGCTGACGGTGCACTGCGACGACGGCATCCGAACCTTCCGCCGCACCACCGACCAGCCCG
>JADGGF010000729.1 GCA_019690055.1 Micromonosporaceae bacterium | reverse complement strand
GGTCAGGCCCAGCCCGGCCAGGCCCCGGCTGGTCAGGGACCGTACGGTCAAGCGCCGTACGGCCAGCCGCCGGGCCAGGCCCCGACCGCCCAGCCGCCGCCCGGCCAGACGCCGTACGGTCTTGCGCCGGGTGCGCCCGGGGCGTGGGTGCGCCCGGCGGGTACGTCGCCATCGGTCTGGCGAGCCGCGTTCCTGTCCATGCTGATCACGGTCTGCGCGATCGCGACCATCGGGATGGTCGGTTTCCTGGGCTGGCGGCTGGGGCCGATGCCGCTCGCGGTCGGTCTGATCTTCGCGATCCTGCCCGTCCCGGTATTGATTGCTTGTTTTCTCTGGCTCGATCGGTACGAGCCGGCCCCAACGTGGATCCTGGCGGTCAGCTTCCTCTGGGGCGCGGGGGTGGCGACCGCGGGCGCGCTCTGGGTGAACCGCACCTTCGGCGACGTGTTCGCGGCGGCGGGCAAGTCGGAGGGCCTGGTCGCCGTGCTCGTCGCGCCGGTGATCGAGGAGGCGCTCAAGGCGGCCTTTCCGTTGCTGTTGTTCGCCTTCTACCGCAAGGCGTTCACCGGCATCATCGATGGCGTTGTGTACTGTGGACTGTCCGCGACCGGGTTCGCCATGGTCGAGAACATCCTCTACGTCGGCGGGTACGGCTTCGTCGAGGGTGCTCAGTGGGGGCCCAACACTGGCGTGTTGATCGCGTTGACCACCTTCATCGTCCGGGTGCCGCTGACCGGCTTCGCCCATCCGCTGTTCACCGCGATGGTGGGTCTCGGCCTGGGGTACGCCGCGCGGTCGCCGCGCCGGGCCGTGCGGGTGCTCGCCCCGCTGGTCGGTCTGCTCGCGGCGATGACCCTGCACGGCTCGTGGAATCTCATGGCGATGCTGGCCGCATCGGTCGACGTGTACTACATCCTCTACGGCTACGTCGCGGTGTTCGTGCCGATCTTCTTCGGCATGCTGGGCTTCGTCCTGTGGGTCCGGTCGTGGGAGGGGCGGCTCGCCGAGCGGGTGCTGCCGGTCTACACCGCGGCCGGCTGGTTCTCGCCCCCGGAGGTGGTGGCGCTCGGCACGCTCGGGCGGCGGCTCTCGGCCCGGGCGTGGGCGCGGCGCGTCGCCGGTGACGCGGGGCATCGCGCGATGAAGAGCTACCAGTACGCCGCCACCCGGTTGGCGCTGCTGCGGGACGGCCTCGACCGCGGGCTGTACTGGAACCGGGCGGACTTCGAGGCCGCCCTCGCCGAGGAGCGCCGCCTGCTCGACGAGATCGACCGGTACCGTAGGGTATTCACGGGTCGGGATCCGTTGACTCCTCGCGCCTGGTGGAGCGCGGGTACGTACCACATCCAGTTTCCGGACGGGCAGGTCCGCGCCGTGGCCCAGCCCTCGTTGCCGGTGGTTCCGGTGCCGGTGCCGGCGTCGTGGGGGGCGACCCCCAGCCCGGGTCAGCCGGGTGCCGCCGTGTCGTAGGCCGGCGTGCCCCAGCGGCCGGGGCGCCACTGAGCCGAGGGTCGGCGGGCCCGGGCGGGACCGTCGGGGACAAGGGCGACCACCGAGAGCAGGGTGGGGACCGGACGGAATGACGGGCCGACTACCGTGGCCCGGGGAGGTCCGAATTGGGGGAATTGCGGGCGAGACTGCGTCGGCTCCTCGCGTCGAGCCGAGCGGCGCTGCAGCGGGCCCGAGCTGACGCGGATCATCCCGACGGCGGCCGGCGGGCGCCGCGGCGGTGGTCGGCGTCCGACGGTGACATCGAGGCCCCGGGCCGGGGTGGCCCGGGCGGGCGGGGCCGCGC
>JADGGF010000728.1 GCA_019690055.1 Micromonosporaceae bacterium | reverse complement strand
GTCCCCGTGACCCCGCCCCGGCCGCCCCCGGGATCGGGGTCGCCGGGCACGATCGTGGGCCGGGAGACCGGCTGCCCGGCCAGGACCGCGCGATAGCCGTCGGCCGCGCCGATCACCGCGCCCGCCCAGTCGTTGGCGCTCAGGGCCGGCTCAATCGCGACCCGGGCCACCTCGGCCAGTTGCGCGTCGGTGAGCGGGAACGCCTCGTCGACGACGTAGGCGTACACCCGGTCCTCCGTCGCGACGGCCAGCAGCGCGTCGCGGTCCCCCAACCCGGACCGGGACGCGGTCTCGTCCGCCCAGTCCGGGCCGGGTGTCGACCCGAATGAGCGGACGAAGACCACGAACAGTTGCAGCCCCGTCTCGTCCTGCAGCCGGCGTACCGCGTCCTCGACCTCGCCGGTGCGCCCGGCGAGCGCGCCCACCTCGTCGGTGATCTGATTCGACAGGCGAGGCGGTTGATCTCCTCCGGACGGGCCGACTCCGCAGGCGAGCAGCAGCAGCGCCGCGACCGCCCATCCGACGGCGACCCGGGAAACCCTCACGCCGGCCAGACTAGGCGACCGCGGCGACCACCGAGGCGACCTCGGTCGCCGGGCTAGTTGTTGGGCGCCGAGGTGTACAGCGCCTCCGAGAAGCGCTTGAGCTGGTCGTCGGTCAGGGTCTGCGCGAGATCCTTCTCGCTGATCATGCCGACGAGGCGCTTGTCCTCGAGCACGGGCACCCGCCGGACGCCGGCCTCGACCATGATCTCGATCACCTCGTCGGTGTCCGCGTCAGCGTCCACCCAGACGGGCGTCCCTTCCGCGAGGTCCCCCGCGGTGATCGTGTCGGGGTCGTACCCCTCGGCGATCGCCCGTACCACGATGTCCCGGTCGGTGAGGATGCCCTGCAGCCGGCCGTCCTCGCCGCAGATCGGCAGAGCACCCACGCTCATGTCACGCATCATCTCGGCGGCCCGGGTCAGCGTGCCGTTCTCCCCGATGCACGTCGCGCCGGGATGCATGACGTCTCGTGCCTTGCTCATGACTCGCTCCTCCCCCGCACGGCTGATGCCAGGTGCGTCGTTCCTGGTCACCGTAGGTCGCGCGGGTCAGCCGGCGGGAGCGTATCGATGGGAATGACAGCGAGGGCCCGCCGCCGCGCCCGGAGACGCAGCGGCAGACCCTCGCGCACCTCGACCCGCAGACCGGACAGATCCCCCGACAGGAACAGAGTCCCCGGACGGTACGGATCGTGTCACGCTGACGGGACGGATGTTTCCCGACGGATTTTTCAGAACGGGGCGATCCCAGAATGGGATGCGATCCCTCAGACGGGACGGATGTTGTCCGCCTGCGGACCCTTGGGGCCCTGAGTGATCTCGAACTCCACCCGCTGGTTCTCCTCCAGGCTGCGGTAGCCGCTGGTCTGGATGGCGGAGTAGTGGGCGAAGACGTCGTTACCGCCCCCGTCCGGGGTGATGAACCCGTACCCCTTCTCCGCGTTGAACCACTTCACCGTGCCGACAACCACGTGCCACTCCTCGCGTGCACACTCCGGCCCGCATCCACGGGCCGACGGGTTCCCGCCCCCTTATGCAAAAAGCGCCCCGGGCAGCTACGGCCCAAGGCGCTGTCACCGTCAGCCGGCGGATGCCGGCCCACGTGGCTGTGTTGGGAACCCACAACTACTTGTTCCCGCTGACCCTAGCACGCCGGACGTCGGTGACGGGCCCCATTCGTGACCGGTACCGTACGCACCCAGACAGGCACTCACCAGTCATCGACGACGAGGAGGCCCACCCCCCCATGCACCTGT
>JADGGF010000070.1 GCA_019690055.1 Micromonosporaceae bacterium | reverse complement strand
TCACGGGTGAGGGCTGCCACCCGTGGGCGGGCGGGGTGACCGGCGACGGCTTCGCGATCCAGGGCAACATCCTGGCCGGCCCGCAGGTGGTGGAGCAGATGCGCGAGGCGTTCCTCGCCAGCGACCCGCAGGCGCCGCTGCAGCGACGCCTGCACGCCGCGCTGCTCGCTGGCGACCGGGCCGGGGGCGACCGCCGCGGCCGGCAGAGCGCGGCTCTGCTCGTGGTGGCCAAGGGCCAGGGGTACGGCGGCACGAGCGACGTCGTGGCCGACCTGCGGGTCGACGACCATCCCGACCCGGTGGCCGAGCTGGGCCGGCTGCTCGACCTGCACTCCCTCTACTTCGACAAGCCCGACCCGGCCACGCTTCTCCCGCTCACTGCCGAGCTGGCCGAGGAGGTCGCCGCCCGGCTGGCCGATCTCGGCCACCGTCCCGGCCCCGGTGGGCTCGACGATGCCCTGGCCGACTGGGCCGGCATCGAGAACCTCGAGGAGCGGATGGTCCCGGGGCACATCGACCCGCTCGTCCTCGCCCACCTGCGCAGTCGCCAGCCGCCCGGGGCCTCCGGCGGCACCGGGGATCGGTCATGGTGAATTGATAGGGGAAGGTCGTCAACGGGCTGGGCGAGGTCCATCGGCCGGGCGAATCTCACATCGCGGTACGGGTTGGGTGACCCGAGGGGCGGTCGACGGTCGCCGTAGTCTGGTCGTGACACGACGCCGTGCGCCCCCAATCCTGTTTCACGAGCAGCGGAAGGTATGCCATGCGTCAGGAGTGGCACCAATTCCGGAACCCGGGCTTCGAGATCGGCCGCCCGGCCAACGACCCCGCCGAGGTCGAGGCGCTGGGGCTGGACCGCTGGCGCACCCTTCCCCGGGCGCAGACCCCGCCGTGGCCCGACCTCGATGAGGTCGCCGAGGTCTGCTCGGTGCTGGAGACCGTACCGTCGGTGGTGGCGCCGTACGAGGTCGACATGCTGCGGCAGCAGCTGGCCCAGGTGGCCGAGGGCAAGGCCTTCCTGCTGCAGGGTGGTGACTGCGCCGAGACGTTCGCCGACAACACGGAGGATCACCTGCTGGCCAACGCCCGCACGCTGCTGCAGATGGCGGTGGTGCTGACCTACGGCGCGAGCATGCCGGTGGTGAAGGTGGCCCGGGTGGCCGGGCAGTACACCAAGCCCCGGTCGCAGGAGACCGACTCGCTGGGCCTGCCGGCCTACCGGGGCGACATGATCAACTCGCTGACCGCGACGCCGGAGGCCCGGGTGGCCGACCCGAAGCGGATGATCCGGGCGTACGCCAACTCGTCGTCGGCCATGAACATGCTGCGCGCCTACACCGCTGGCGGGCTGGCCGACCTGCACGCCGTGCACGACTGGAACCGCGACTTCGTGCGCACCTCGAAGTTCGGCGAGCGCTACGAGGCGCTCGCCCGCGAGATCGACCGGGCGCTGGCCTTCATGCAGGCGTGCGGGCTCACCCACGACGAGGCGCTGCGGACGGTGACGCTGTACTGCTCCCACGAGGCACTCGCGCTGGAGTACGACCGGGCGCTGACCCGGGTCGTGAACGGCCGGGCGTACGCGCTCTCCGGGCACTTCCTCTGGGTGGGTGAGCGGACCCGTCAGCTCGACGGTGCCCACATCGACTTCGCGTCCCGGATCGCCAACCCGATCGGGGTCAAGCTCGGCCCGACCACCACGCCCGAGATCGCGATCGAGCTGTGTGAGCGGCTGAACCCGGACAACATCCCCGGCCGCCTGACGCTCATCTCGCGCATGGGCAACACCCGGGTGCGCGACACGCTGCCGCCGATCATCGAGAAGGTGACCGCGGCCGGGCACCGCGTGGTGTGGCAGTGCGACCCGATGCACGGCAACACCATTGAGTCCTCCAACGGCTACAAGACCCGCCACTTCGACCGGATCGTCGACGAGGTGCTGGGGTACTTCGAGGTGCACAAGCAGCTCGACACCCACCCGGGCGGCCTGCACGTCGAGCTGACCGGCGAGGACGTGACCGAGTGCCTCGGCGGAGCGCAGGACATCAACGAGGCCGACCTGGAGGAGCGGTACGAGACCGCCTGCGACCCGCGGCTGAACACCCAGCAGTCGCTGGAGCTCGCGTTCCTGGTCGCCGAGATGCTGCGCGACTAACCGGTCTGCGTCCCCACCGGCTGCCCTGAGTCCCCATCGGACGGTCCGGGTTGGACAGTCTGGCCCGGACGATCCCCTCCAAGGTCCACAGAGGAGCGTCATGATCGACCTGCGCAGTGACACGGTCACCAAGCCCACCCCGGGAATGCGCGAGGCGATGGCCGGCGCGGAGGTCGGCGATGACGTCTACGGCGAGGACCCAACGGTCAACGCGCTGGAGGCCGAGGTCGCGGCGCTGTTCGGGCACGAGGCGGGGCTGTTCGTGCCGTCCGGGTCGATGGGCAACCAGATCGCCATCCAGACGCTGGTGCCGCCCGGGCACGAGCTGCTCTGCGACGCCGACGCGCACGTGGTCACGTACGAGGTGGGCGCGGCCGCCGCGGTCGGCGGCATCTCCACCCGTACGTGGCCCGCGGTCGGGGCCGGCATCGACCCGGGCGCGGTGGCGGCGATGGTACGTCCGGCGGGGTACCACGCCGTGCCCACCCGGGCGATCGCCGTGGAGCAGACCCACAACCGGGCCGGTGGCGCCGTCATCCCGCTCTCGACGCTGCGCGAGCTGCGCGCGGTCGCCGACGACGCCGGGGTCGGCCTGCACTGCGACGGCGCCCGCATCTGGCACGCCCACGTCGCCGACGGGGTGCCTCTGGCGACCTACGGCGCGCTGTTCGACACCCTGTCGGTCTGCCTCTCCAAGGGCCTGGGCGCCCCGGTCGGCTCGGTCGTGGTCTCCAACGCCGAGCGGATCGCGGCGGCCCGGGTCGTCCGCAAGCGCCTGGGCGGGGGCATGCGTCAGGCCGGCATCCTGGCCGCCGCCGGACGCTACGCGCTGGCGCACCACATCGACCGGCTCGCCGACGACCACGCCCGGGCGCGCCGCCTCGCCGACGCGCTGGCCCCCTTCGGCGTGGTGGACCCGGCGACCGTACGGACGAACATCGTGCTGCTCGATCTGACGAAGTCCCCGGTGGACGCCGCCACGCTGGCCGGGCGGGCCAAGGAGGCCGGCGTGCTTGTCTCGGTGCTCGGCCCGCGCCTGGGCCGGCTGATCACCCACCTCGACGTGGATGACGCCGCCATCGACCAGGCCATCGAGGTGTTGGCGTCGATCCTGAAGGGCTGACCGCCGGTCGTCCCGACGGTGCCGGCGTCTGCTCCGTCGGCGGCTCCTGGTCGGTGGTGTCCCCGTGCGGAGCCTTCCACGATCTCAGGGGGCCAGCCGGCGCAGCGTGGCGATGTCGGCCGCGTGACCGGTGGGGCCGCTCGTCGGCGTCTCCACCACCACCGGGACATTCGCCAGGACCGGATGGGCCAGCAGCTCGGCGAACGCGGCTTCGCCCAGCGCCCCGGCCCCGATGTTCTCGTGGCGGTCGCGCCGGGATCCGCACGCGTCCTTGGAGTCGTTGGCGTGCACCAGGGCGAGCCGCTCGGCCCCGACGGTGGCGACCAGGGCGTCGATCATTGCCGTCATGCCGCCCGGATTGGCGAGGTCATGCCCGGCCGCCCAGGCGTGGCACGTGTCGAGACAGACCCCCAGCCAAGGGTGGCCGTCGACGGCCTCGAGGTAGTCGGCCAGCTCCTCGACCCGGGCGGCGAGGCTACGCCCGCCACCGGCGCTGGGCTCAACCAGCAGCTTCGGCCCGCCGGCCTCGGCGGCGGCGTCCAGCAGCGGCAGCAGCGCCCGGCGGACCTGACCGAGCGCGGCGGAGACCTGAGCCTCGTCGACCGCCGACCCGGCGTGGAAGACGACCCCGCGTGCCCCGATCGCGGCGCCCCGCCGCAGCCCGTGGGTCAGGGTCGCGACCGAGTGCTCGACGGTGGCGGGCGTGGGTGAGCCAAGGTTCACCAGCAGCGATGCGTGCACGAAGACCGGGGTGGCCCGCTCGGTGACGCCGGCGAGAAAGGCCTCGTCCTGCGCCGGGTCGCCGGCCGACAGCGCCCAACCGCGCGGGTTGGAGACGAACACCTGCACCGCGGTCGCGCCGGTCGCGTCGAGGTAGGGCAGGGCCGCTTTCGCCAGCCCGCCGGCAGCCGGCGCATGCGCACCGATCGGGGGCCGCCCGCCGCCGGCTCCGGCGCCCGTCACGGCCACCGGCACGTGATCCGGACCTGCTGCTCCGGCTGCACCTCGGTGTCCGGCGCGGGGTCCTGCGCCTTCACGTTGCCGAACTGGCGGTCGATGGGGCCACCGTCGACGTCGACCCGCAGGCCCAACTCCTCGAGCTCGCTGATCGCCTGCTGGCAGGGTCGCCCGGCCATGTCGGGCATCGGCACGCGCGGCCCGTTGGAGACGACCAGCGTGACGACCTGCCCGTCGGCGCTGACCATGCCGGCGCCGCCCGGTGGAGTCTGATCGATGACCTGGTTGCGCGGCGCGTCGCTGTCGCGCTGCTCCACCGTGATCTGGGTGAACCCGGCCGCCCGGAGCTGGCCCTGCGCCTCGGAGAGCGACAGCCCGACGACCGGCGGAACGTGCACCGGGTACGGGCCCCGGGCCACGATCACCCGGACGGTCTGGCCCGGCGCGAGCACCGTGCCGGCGACCGGCTCGGTCGCGACGACGTAGTTGACGGGCAGGTCGTCGGAGTACCCGTCCACCTGCTCGACCACGAACTGCTGCGGGATCCGGGTGAGCGCGACGGTGATCTCCTGCCCGACGATGTCGGGCACCGCGTACCGCTCGGGACCGAGCGACAGGTACACCGTGATGGTGCCGCCACGCACGATCCGGCCGCCGGGCGGCGGCTGCTGGGCCAGGACGCTGTCCGCGGGCACGGTCTCGCTGTACATCCGCGCGCCGAAGGTGATCTCGAAGCCCAGCCGCTCGGCCTCGGCGATGGCGTTGTCCTTGGTCAGTGACAGCAGCGACGGCGCCGTGGTGTAGCGCCCCATGCCGAACCACCAACCGCCCAGCATGAGCAGGAGGCCGAGCACGATCACCCCCGCGAGGAGGGCCCGCCGCCCGTTCTGCGTGTGGCGCAGCCGGTTGCCGGTGACGCGCACCCATCCGCCGCCGGCGGCGAACGCGTCGCGGATGCGCCCGCCGACGCCATCACCGGAAGCGTGCACCCCATTCCTCACCGGGGGCGCGGAGCGGCCGCTCACCCGGGAGGCGGGCAGGCGCGCCCAGGACGGTCGCTCGATCTGGGCCGCCACGGGCGGCACGACAACCGTCGGGTGGGCGATGGCCTTGGTGGGGCCGGTCAGGGCACCCGCGTCCTCCCGAGCGGCCTGGATCTGACCGAGCAGCGTGGCCGCATCCCGGGGCCGGCCCGCCGGGTCCTTGCGGGTCGCCCGGGTGACCACGTCGTCGAGCATCGGGGGGATGCCGTCGACGAACCGGGAGGGCGGCGGGGCGTCCTCCTCGACGTGCCGCCAGGCGTCCGGGTGGGCGTCGTCCCCGAAGGGCAGCCGCCCGGTGAGCATCTCGAACAGCACGACGCCGACCGAGTACACGTCGGCCCGGGTGTCCGCCCGGCCCTCGGCGATCAGCTCGGGGGCGAGGTAGGGCGTCGAGCCCAGCAGGGGCGTCACCTGGCTGCGGCTGATGTCGGCGGCCCGGGCGAGGCCGAAGTCGGCCACCTTGACGACCGCGTCGACCAGGTCGCCGGAGTTGCTGGGCGGCGGCGCCACGAGGATGTTCTCCGGCTTGACGGCCCGGTGCACCAGTCCGGAGCGGTGCGCGACGGCGAGCGCCGCGAGCACCTGCTCGGTGATCGCGAGCGACTCGATCGGGTCGAGCCGGCCCCGCTCGGCGAGCACGTCGCGCAGCGCCCGGCCGCGCACGTACTCCATGACGATGTACGGCGCCCCTTCATGGGAGCCCTGATCGAAGACGGCGACCACGTTCGGATGGCCCAGGTGCGCCACGGTCCGGGCCTCGGTGTTGAGGCGGTCGAGCACCTCGCTGTCGAGCACGTACTCCGGGTTGACGATGCGGATCGCCACGGAGCGGTCCAAGCGCTCGTCCCGCGCCTGGTAGACCGAGGTCGTGCGACCACTGGCGAGGCGCTCCGTGATCCGGTAGCGCCCGCCGACAACGGCTCCGCGCAGCGGATCGGCGACCTTGGTGTCCATTGCAGGGGAGTGTACTGGCGAACGGCGCTGCCGGCCGTCTGGCGCCGCCGTGGGGTGCGGCACCCGGAGGGTCGCCCGCCGACCCCGGCCGGCCGGCCTGTGACGCCGGCCCTGTGCCGCCGGCCCTGTGTCAGGGTTGACGGGTGGGCACGGTGACCTACCTCGCGGTCCTCGCCGGGTGCCTGGTCGGCGCGCTGTGGCTCGAGCCCGTCCTGCGGGTCGGCGTGCTGCGGCAGTGGCGCCGGCTGGCGCTCACCCTGGTGCCGGTCGCGGCCGGGTTCCTCGCCTGGGACGTCGCGGCCGTCGCGGCCGGGCACTGGTGGTTCGATGAGGGGCAGGTCGTCGGGGTGTGGCTGCCGGGCGGACTACCCATCGAGGAGGTTCTGTTCTTCCTGGTCATACCGCTGTGCGCGATCCTCGGGTTTGAAGCCGTACGGCGGGTGCTCGCCCGGCGCGCTGCGGCGGCCGGGTCCGGTGGGCGGCGGGTGACCCGGTGACGTACACCGTCGCGGCCGGGCTGGCTGTGGCCGCCGCCCTCGCGGTCGACCTCGTCGGGCTGCGCACGAGGCTGGTGCTCAGGCGGGTGTTCTGGCTCAGCTACGCGATCATCCTGTTCTTCCAGCTGCTCGCCAACGGCGTCTTGGCCGGTCGGGGCGTGGTGCGGTACGACCCGGCGGCGATCCTCGGCCCCCGGCTGGCCGGCGCGCCGATCGAGGATCTGGCCTTCGGGTTCGCGCTGGTGCTCACGACGTTGGCGCTCTGGTCCCGGCTGGGCCGGTCACCGCTGGGCCGATCACAGTCGGATCAGTCGCAGCCGGGCCGATCACAGTCGGATCAGTCGTAGCTGGATCAGTCACCGATCCGGTTGGTCACCGCCGGCCGGTCGTCACAGGGCTCGGTCGGTGGCAGCGTGGGCGAGCGCGGTCAGCATCTCGGCCGCGCCGTTGGCCAGCTCTACGGAGTCCAGGGCCCGCAGGGACGCCTTGGTGAGGTCGGCGATGCGCGCCTCGGTCCGGGCGAGCGCGCCCGTCCGGACGATGATGTCGCGGAGCGCCGTGATGCCGGCCGAGTCGAGGTTCGGGTTGCCCAGGCCTTCGCGCAGCACTTCGGCGGTCCGCTCGTCCGCCGCGGCGAAGGCCGACGCGATCAGGTAGGTCCGTTTGCCCTCGCGCAGGTCGTCACCGGCCGGTTTGCCGGTCTGCGACGGGTCGCCGAAGACACCGAGGATGTCGTCGCGGAGCTGGAACGCCTCACCCAACGGCAGCCCGTAGTCGGAGTACACGGCCGGCAGCGGAGGGCGGGCGTCGGCGAGGGCGGCGCCGAGCAGCAGCGGCCGCTCCACGGTGTACTTCGCCGACTTGTACCGGGCGATCGTGGAGGCCCGCGTCAGCGAGCAGTCCGCCGTGGCCTGCGCGTGCACGTCGAGGTACTGGCCGGCGATCACCTCGGTGCGCATCAGGTCGAAGACGGGCCGGGCCCGCATCAGGGCGGCGACGTCGATGCCGGACCGGCGCAGCAGTTCGTCGGACCACGCCAGGCAGAAGTCGCCCAGCAGGAGGGCCGCGCTGGTGCCGAAGGCCTTCGCGTCGCCGGTCCAGCCGCTGGCGGTGTGGGTGAGCTCGAAGCGCCGGTGCACCGAGGGCTCGCCCCGACGTGTGTCGGAGGCGTCCATGACATCGTCGTGGATCAACGCACTCGCCTGGATGAGCTCGAGCGCGGCGACGGCGGCGACCACCTCGTCCGAGTCCTCGCCCCCGGCCCCGCGGTAGCCCCAGTAGGCGAAGGCGGGGCGCAACCGCTTCCCGCCCCGAAGCACGAAGCGTTCGATCGTGTCGGCGACCAGGGCCAGAGCGGGATCGATGCTTGTCAAGACGGACCGTTGGTCGACCAGGAACTGGGCCAGTGCCTTCTCGACCCGCTCCTTGAGGTCGTCCGCGCCCGTATGAGTCACGATTCCCACGGTAACGGCACAGGTACGTTCAGCACGGCCCGGGCGCCGTCCGGGTCAGCCGTGGGCCGAATCTCACCACCTGAGTGCCGGGCGCGGATTTCCGGTCAAAACAGTACCTATGCCGGCCGACCGGTCCCGGGTTGGCCGACCCCGGCGCCCCACCAGCCTGGGCGCGGACGGCCGGGCGGCCCGGCTGACGGCGGGACGAAGCGGCGGGATCACCGTCGACGTACGGGCTGGTCCGGACGAGCTGGTTCGGCTGAGCCGGTCCGGTTGAGCCGGCCCGGATGAGCCGGCCCGGATGAGCCGGGAGTATCCGTGCCGCTTGACCCTCGCTGGCCGGCTAGAGTGCCACTCGTGGCCCTCGGTATCCCATCGATCCTTCCCGGCGGGTTTCCGCCGATTGCGGACCTGCTGCGCTCGGGGCCCACGTTCTCGTTCGAGTTCTTCCCGCCGAAGACCGAAGACGGTGAGCGCCAGCTCTGGCAGGTGATTCGGGACCTGGAGCGCCTCCGCCCGTCGTTCGTCTCGATCACCTATGGCGCCGGCGGCTCCACCCGCGACACCACGGTGGACCTTACCGAGCGGTTGGCGACGGAGACCACGCTGCTGCCGATGGCCCACCTGACCGCGGTGAACCACTCGGTCGCGGAGCTGCGCCACGTGATCGGTCGCCTCGCCGCCGCCGGGGTCAACAACATCCTCGCGCTGCGGGGGGATCCGCCGGGCAACCCCACGGGGGAATGGATTCCGCATCCGCGGGGATTGGTCTACGCCGCGGACCTGGTCCGCCTGATTCGTGAATCGGGCGACTTCTGTGTCGGCGTGGCGGCGTTTCCGTTCAAGCACCCGCGGTCGCCCGATATCGCCACGGATACCGCTCACTTCATCGCCAAATGCCGGGCCGGCGCCTCATTCGCCATTACCCAGATGTTTTTCCAGGCCGACGACTATTTGCGGCTGCGGGACCGGGTCGCGGCCGCCGGCGGTGACGTGCCCATCCTGGCCGGGGTCATGCCGGTGACCCGGCTGAGCACCATCGAACGGTCGGAGCAGTTGTCCGGGGCCCCGTTCCCGCCGGCGCTGGCCGCCGAGTTCCAGCGGTTCGCCAACGACCCGGCGGCGCTGCGGGCGTTCGGCATCGAACACGCCACCCACATGTGCTCGCGCCTGCTCGACGAGGGAGTGCCCGGCATTCACTTCATCACCATGAACAGGTCGACCGCGACCCGGGAGGTCTGGGAAAACCTCGCGCTGGGGGCACGGGTCTGAGGGCCCACGAGGTCTGAGAGGCACGGGATTCTGAGGGGCAGACGAGTCTGAGGGGCTCAGGAGTCTGAGGGGCACGGGTCTGGACACACGCGTCGCGGTTTGGACGGAGCGCAGGCGTCGTCGCACGGGGGATGTGCCGCGGCTGGGCTGGGACGAGTACTGCGCCCGGTGGACCTCGCTGCACGGCGGCTTCGACCCGCGCCGGGCCCCGCTGCTGGTGCGGGTCTGGCAGCGGCTGGCCTTCGTGGCGGCGGGTGGCCTGGCCCGGCTCGGCGTCGCCCCGGTCGCCGTCACGCTCGTCGGTCTGGGCTGTGCGCTCGCCGTGCCGGTGGTCGTCCTGGTGAAGGGCTGGTGGGTCCTGGTGGCCGCCGGGCTCGCGCTCGCGTCGGCCCTGGCCGATTCCGTCGACAGCGGCGTGGCCGTGGCCTCGGGGCGGATCACCGGGCTGGGCTCGTTCGCCGACTCCGTGGCCGACCGGTTGAGCGAGATCGCCTGGCTGGTCGCGCTGTGGCTGATCGGCGGACCGGCCCCGCTGGCCGTCGCGTGCGGCGCCGTCGCGCTGTTGCACGAGTACGCCCGCTCCCGCGCGGCCCTGGCCGGCATGCCCGGCGTGCCGAGCCTGGCCATCGCGGAGCGACCGACGCGGGTCGTGGTGGCCGTCGTCGCCCTGGTGCTCAGCGCGGTGGCTGGAGTCGTCAGCGCCCGGCTCGCCGCCGGAGTCGTCACGGTCGGCCTGGCCGTGTGGCTGGTGCTCGGCCTGCTGGGCGGGGCCCGCTTGGTGAGCGCCATCCGCGACGACCTGCGCTGACCGCGACGGGGTGACCGTACGGTCGGTGGTGGCGTGGTCAGCGGACCGTACGGTCGGTGGTCACGTCGTCAGCGGGAGCGTCCGGCCGAGGATGGCGAAGGGGCGGCTGTCGCCCGGGAACAGGAAGTGGCGCACAACATCGACAAATCCGAATCGCCGGTAGAGTCGCCACGCCCGGGAGGTCGCCTCGTCCGCCTCGGGGGTGGACAGCAGGACGGTCGCGGCGTCGGCCAGGCTCAGCAGCGTACGTAACTGGTTCGCGCCGATGCCGCGGCCCTGGGCGGCGGGCCGGACGTGCAGCTCGACCACCTCGAAGCAGTTGGCGAGCCAGTACGCGCGGGCCTCCCGGCGCATCGCCGAGCGCACCTGGTCGTGCCACCACTGGCCGGGCTCGGAGCGGTACCCGTACCCGAACCCCAGAAGGCGGCCGTCCGCGGCGAGTGTGGCGACCGCGCGGAAGTCCCGCCGATGGACGTGCGAAGCCATGTAGCTGCGGCGGGACAGCAGCAGGTCGGGTGAGTAACCCATGGCCTGTCCATAGACCTCGATGACATCGTCGAGGCGATGGACGAGGTCGCCGGGCCCCCAGATGACGAGGCTTTCGTGTTCCGGACCGATCTGCTCGGCTCCGCTGGCCCGGGGGGTCATGCAACCTCAGCCGGGGTACCGCCGGTGATCCGGACCAGCTCGTCGTAGGTCGTCGGGAACACCGCGTGGGGGATGCCGCCGGCGGCCCAGACGACCTCGTAGGGGGCGAGGGCAATATCGACAAGCGTCGGTATCGGCTTGGGGTGACCGAGGGGAGCCACGCCGCCGATGGGCTGGCCGGTGTGCTCCTTCACGAACTCCGGGGTGGCCCGCTTGACGCTCGCGTACCCCAGCAGCGCCGCCACCTTTGCGGTGTCGACCCGGTGGGCGCCCGAGGTCAGCACGAGCAGGGGGCCGCCGTCGGCATTGAAGATCAGCGAGTTGGCGATCTGACCCACCTCGACGTTGAGGGCGGCCGCGGCCTGCGCGGCGGTGGTCACCGCGTCGGGCAGCACGATGACCTGGCCCTTGGCCCCGGCGGCCGTGAGGGCGTCCTGGACAGCCTGGACGTTCGGATGCATGGTCCTCATCTTCCGGCCGGCGTCGTCGCTGGTCGGCGCGGGGGTCCCGGTCGACACCTTTCGGGTCATACCGATTTTCGGGTCATCTCGGCTGTCGGGTCATATCGGCTGTGTGGTCATGTCGGCTGTCGGGTCAGGTCGCTCGGGCTGACCGTTCCGACCGGCCGGCTCGGCCTGGCTGTGTCGTCGGCGGGCCTGGTCGTGGCGTGGTCGGTGCTGCCTGCCTCGTCGCCGGGCCGGCGCGACGCGTCGGCGCTCGGGAGCCCGGTCACCCGCGCCGATTCCGCCAACGCCACCCCGGCCACGAGGACGAGACCTCCGATGATCTGCGCGGTGTTGAGCGCCTCGGCCAGCAGGAGCCAGGCGAACGCGCTCGCCAGCACGATCTCGGTCATGCTGACGATACCGACCGATGTGGGCGGCAGATGACGCATCGCGTAGGTCAGCAGCAGGTACGGCGTGATCGTGCCGAAGAGGATGAAGTACGTGGCGAGCAGCCACGTCGGTTGGCCGCCGCTGCGGCCGGCCAGCAGCCCCCAGTCGAAGTTCCACCATGGACGGACCACGGCCCCGGCCACCGCCGCCGTCCCAAAGGCCCAGCAGGTCAACGTCAACGGATCCCGTACGGTCACCGCTGCGGCCTTCCGTTCGCTCGGGGCACCGGTCGGTCGACGGGTCGAGGTGGGCGGCGGTCCAGCCACGTACCGGGAGCCGAGGACCCACCAGGCCGCGAGCAGGACGGCCGAACTCAGGCCGGCGAGAATGCCCAGCCCGTCCAGGCGCAGCCCTCCCTGGGAGCCGAAGACCGTCCACAGCTGAGCCACACAGACCAGCCCGGCCACGGCGAGCACGAGCCCGACCCACAGCCGACGGCGAACCCGTCGATGCTCGCCGAAGCGTACCCACAGGGCGACGAAGACCGGTGCGGTGAACTCGAACAGCAGCCCGATGCCGACGGGCAGTCGGCTGATCGCCACGAAGTACAGCACCGGAACGCTGAAGAGGCCGATCAGGCCGTAGCCCACCAGCCAGGGAATCTCCCGCGGGCGGGCGGCGAGCGGTCGAGGTCCCTGTGTGACGAGGATGAACAGGAGCAGGCCGAGGGCGGCTCCGGCGGCGCGGAACGCGGTGAGCTGCGGCGGGTCGAACCCGCTCTGGATGAGCAGTTTCGAGACGGTGCCGTTGAGCCCCCAGGCGGTCGCCGCGGCGACCACCATGGTCGCCCCGAGAGTCGGGCGGGCGACGGGACGGTTCACGACAGCGGTGGGCATGCGGCTGACTGTACTGGGTGGACCGGTGATCGCTCCTTACATTTCTCCCGCCTGTCCGGGTCGTGGGAGCGGGGACGGCTGTGACGCGCGGGCGGACAGATCGCCCGATCCGTACCGACGGACGGGCCGGCCGCGACACGCGGGGCGTTTTTGTCGGTGGGTGGGTTTACTCTGTACCCGTGTTCGAATATAGTTCAAGTGTTCGAACACGGGGTGTGGGTGTTCGCGGCTCCCCTCCCCAGGGCCGGGCTTCGCGGGTCCGGTCCGACGCCGTGGCCTTCGACTGCTTGGCCGGGGTCGAGACCACGGCGACTGGTCGGCGTCGCCCGCCGTCCCTAACCCCCGGGGG
>JADGGF010000727.1 GCA_019690055.1 Micromonosporaceae bacterium | reverse complement strand
GGACGCCATCACTACCTGTGTCTGGCCAAGTTGGAGGGTGGGCAGGCGGACGAGCCGGACGCGCTGTTCGAGACCGGTGACGGTGGCGGCGTGCGCTGGCTCGGCGAGGCCGGCCGGCTTGGCAAGCAGATCCAGCGCATCCGCGAGTGGGCGGAGCAGACCTCGACCGGGGACCGGGACGAGCTCGATCCCGGAGTCGACGACAGCGCCTGGCGGCAGGTGTCCACGCCGGCCCGCGAATGCGTCGGGGCGGCTCGCTGCCCGTTCGGCGCGGAGTGCTTCGCCGAACAGTCCCGGGCCCGGGCCCGCGAGGTGGACGTGGTGGTGACCAACCACAGCCTGCTCGCCTTCGACCTGCTGGCCGGCCGGCACATCATCCCACCGCATCGACTGCTCGTCATCGATGAGGCGCACGAGCTCGCCGACCGGGTCAGTTCCGCCGCCCAGGCCGAGCTCACGACCGAGCTGGTGGACCGCGCGGCCCGCCGGGCCCGCTCCTTTGTGGACGGTGATCTGGTCGAGCGCCTCACCGAGGCCGCCGACGCGCTGGCCGCGGCCATCACGCCCCTGCCCCCGGGTCGGCTCACCGGCGCGCTCCCGCCCGCGCTGCAGGAAGCTTTGACGCTGGTCGATTCGGCCGCCCGCCAGGCCTTGGAGCGCATCGGCGACGTGAAGGCCGACGATGCCGACCCGGTGGGCAAGCAACAGGCCCGCGCCCTTTTGTCCGATGTGGACGACACGGCTCAGCGCATGCTCGAGTTCGCCGCCCACGACGTCATCTGGGTCGAGCGGGACGACCGACGGCGGGCCCTGGTCGTCGCGCCGCTGTCGGTCGCCGGCACGCTGCGGCAGCACCTGTACGAGGGTCGCGTCGTGGTGGCGACCTCGGCGACCCTGGCGCTCGGCGGCGCGTTCGACACCGTGGCCCGCTCCCTCGGCCTGACCCTCCCGCGACCGGGCGGGCCGCCGACCCTTGAGTCCACAGTAGAGGATGAGGGCGACGAGGAACCTCCGGCCTGGCGCAGTCTGGACGTCGGCTCCCCGTTCGACTACCGGCGGCAGGGCATCCTCTACGTGGCCGCGCACCTGCCCCGGCCGACCGAGTCGGGACTCCCCGAACCCGCGGCGCGCGAGATGGTGCGGCTGGTGCGAGCGCTGGGTGGACGTACCCTCGGGCTGTTCTCCTCGCGCCGCGCCGCCACCCGGGCCGCCGAAGTGCTGCGGGCCGAGACGGACCTGGAGATCCTGGTCCAGGGCGAGGAGGCGCTGCCCCTGCTCGTCCGGCGTTTCCGGGACGAACCGTCGAGTTGTCTGCTCGGCGTCATGTCGCTGTGGCAGGGGGTCGACGTCCCGGGCGACGCCTGCCAACTCGTCATCATCGACCGTCTCCCATTCCCGCGCCCCGACGAACCGTTGGCCGCGGCGCGGGCCGCCGCCGTCGACGCGGCGGGCGGCTCCGGCTTCGCGAGCGTCAGCGTGCCGATCGCGGCCGTCCGGCTGGCCCAGGGGGTCGGGCGGCTCATCCGAACCTCGCGGGACCGCGGGGTGGTCGCGGTGCTCGACTCCCGCCTGGAGACGGCCCGCGGATACGGCTCGTACCTGCGTAAGTCGTTGCCGCCCTTCTGGTACACCACCAAGCCGGACGTCGTGGAGGCCGCCCTGCGGCGCCTCGCTGCCGCCGCGCCGTCCGTCCCCGCGCAACCGACGCCGGCCGAGGTAGCGACCTAGCCGCTCGCGTTACCCGCCTCCTGGCCCGGTCAAGCCGAACCGCTACGACTTGAGAACCGATCCCCCATAGGGAATCAGGC
>JADGGF010000069.1 GCA_019690055.1 Micromonosporaceae bacterium | reverse complement strand
TCTTCTCGTGTAGTGTAGTGGGAGCGGTGTTGTGTATAACTGTCAGGCCCACTGCCGCACGACCCAGGTGCCCACGACCGCCAGGACGGCCGGCAGGAACGGTGGGAAGACGAAACCGACCGCGGCCACCAGCGCGCCCGACATCAGCAGCGTCTCCGTGGACGATCCGCCCGGTCGACAGGCCAGCACCACGAGCAGAGCCGACAGCGCAAGGCCGAGCACCGCGCCGGGGTAGCCGGTAACCGCGAGTCGGAACAGGCCCGTCATCAGCATCGCGACCGCGACCGCCGTGACCAGCACCAGCCGTCGCCACGAATCCAGCTCGGCGGTGGCGAGCCGCTGCACGCCCCACGTGAGCGTGACGGCGAGGAAGGCGTAGCCCACGGCGAGCCAGACGAAGTAGTGGTCCAACGCGCCCAGGGTCGAGCCGTACTCGGCGGCGGACGAGCGGGCGAAGCCGTCGAGCGCCCCGTACACCAGCGGCGCCCCCTGGGGATAGCCCAACAGCCCGGCCGGCACGTCGGCGTCGTAGAGATATCCACCGAGACGCCGGACGGTGTCGAAGAGGCCGAGATGCCGCCCGAGGTCGTCCGCCCCGGCGGCCACGGCGAGCCGCACGGCCGGGCTGAGGCCGAGCACGGGCCACGCCATGACGACGCCGGCCATGACGCCGTTGGCCACGCTCAGCCCGTCACTGAGCGTCGGCCTCGGCAGCGTGGGGATACGCCCGGTGACCACGCTCGCCAGCGTGAGGCCGGTCACCGCGCACCCGGACAGGGCGACCGGGTGCAGCCCCCACGGCCAGACCGAGAAGACGAGCCCGCCGACACACAGGGTGCCGACCAGGGCGCCGGCCGCGAGGAGCAGCCGGTCCAGCAGGGTCTGACCGGTGCGCAACAGGCTCGCCGTGGCCACCAGGATCAGGAGCGGCAGCAGCCAGGCCAGGTGCACGGCATAGGCGAGGTATGCGACGGCCCAGCCGGCTGCGACGGCGCCCACCGCGATCGAGACGACGACCACCGGCCGGGCACCGTACCGAGGCGTCGCGCGCGCCCTGGGCGGCGCGGTCAGGGAGGCCAACACAGGGCGCACGGTCGGTCCGTTCCGCGGGGCTCGGGTGGAGATGGCGGGCAGCGTACACGCCCGCGACCGTGCGGGCTAGGCTGCCCGACGTGCGTGGCATCATCCTGGCCGGCGGGACCGGTTCGCGTCTGTGGCCGGTCACCAAGGCGGTGTCGAAGCAGCTGATCCCCGTCTTCGACAAACCGATGATCTACTATCCGCTGTCGACGCTGCTCCTGGCGCGGATCCGCGAGATCCTCATCATCACGACTCCGGAGGACCAGGATCAGTTCGTACGCCTGCTGGGCGACGGCTCGCACCTGGGCATCCGGCTGGAGTACGCGCAGCAGCCACGCCCGGAGGGGATCGCCCAGGCGTTCGTGATCGGGGCCGACTTCATCGGGGACGAGTCGGTGGCCCTGGTACTGGGCGACAACATCTTCTACGGCGTCGGCCTCGGCCGACAGCTCGCCAACCAGACGCAGGTCCGCGGCGGGCGGATCTTCGCCTACCCGGTGGCGAACCCGGAGGCGTACGGCGTGGTCGAGTTCGACGAGGACGGACGGGTCCTGTCGATCGAGGAGAAGCCGGAGAAGCCGAAGTCCCGCTACGTCGTGCCGGGCCTGTACTTCTACGACAACCGGGTGGTCGACATCGCCCGCAGCCTCAAGCCCAGCGCCCGGGGTGAGTTGGAGATTACCGCCGTCAATGAGGCCTACCTGCGCGCCGGCGAGCTGGTGGTGACCGTGCTGGACCGCGGAACCGCTTGGCTGGACACCGGCACGTTCGCGTCGCTGACCGCCGCGTCGGAGTTCGTGCAGGTGATCGAGGAACGGCAGGGCCTGAAGATCGGCTGCATCGAGGAGGTCGCCTGGCGCGCCGGTTTCATCGACGACGACCAGTTGCGGGCGCTGGCCGAGCCCCTGACCAAGTCGGGGTACGGCACGTACCTGCTCGGGCTGGTGGATGAGGGTCGACACGGGACGGCCCGATGAAGGTCCGACCGTTGTCCATCGAGGGTGCGTACGAAATCACCCCCCTGCTCCGCGGCGACCAGCGCGGTGTCTTTCTCGAGTGGTACCGGTTCGACCAGCTCGCCGCCGAGGTCGGGCACCCGCTGCGGCTGGCCCAGGCGAACATGTCGGTCTCCGTGGCCGGGGTCGTCCGGGGCATCCACTTCGCCGACGTCCCGCCCGGGCAGGCGAAGTACGTCACCTGCACCCGGGGCGCCGTGCTCGACGTCGTGGTCGACATCCGTGTTGGTTCGCCGACGTTCGGCCGCTGGGACGCCGTGCGCCTGGACGACGTGGACCGCCGCTGCGTCTACATCGCCGAGGGGTTGGGACACGGCTTCTGCGCGCTGACCGACGACGCCACGCTGACGTACCTGTGCTCGCAGACGTACAACCCGAGCGGTGAGCACGGCGTGCACCCGCTCGACCCCGCGATCGGGATCGACTGGCCCACGCGGGATCCGGTGCTGTCCGAGAAGGACGCCACCGCACCCACGCTCGCCCAGGCGGCGGAGCAGGGCCTGCTGCCCGACTACCGGGCTTGCCAGGAGTACGTCGACTCGCTGCGTCGCGCGTTCCGCGATCACGGCTGACGGGATGACCCTCACGCGGTTCGGGTTGAATCACACTCGTGCGTTCCGCGTGATCGTCGCGGGGGCTACTGTTTGTCCATGGACCGGCGCATCTTCGGCCTTGAGACCGAGTACGGGGTGACCTGTACCTACCGCGGCCAGCGACGGTTGTCGCCCGACGAGGTGGCCCGCTACCTCTTCCGCCGGGTCGTCTCCTGGGGACGGTCCAGCAACGTCTTTCTCCGCAACGGGGCTCGGCTCTACCTCGACGTGGGCTCGCACCCGGAGTACGCCACGCCGGAGTGCGACTCGGTGACCGACGTCGTGGTGCACGACCGGGCCGGGGAGCGGATTCTCGAGGGCCTGCTGGTCGACGCCGAGAAGCGCCTGCACGACGAGGGCATCGCCGGAGAGATCTATCTATTTAAGAACAACACCGACTCGGCCGGCAACTCGTACGGCTGCCACGAGAACTACCTGGTCTCCCGGCACGGCGAGTTCGGCCGCCTGGCCGACATCCTCATCCCGTTCCTGGTCACCCGGCAGTTGATCTGCGGCGCCGGCAAGGTGCTGCAGACCCCGCGCGGCGCGGTCTACTGCCTGTCGCAGCGAGCCGAGCACATCTGGGAGGGCGTCTCCTCGGCGACCACCCGGTCGCGTCCCATCATCAACACCCGGGACGAGCCCCACGCCGACGCCGAGCGGTACCGGCGGCTGCACGTGATCGTCGGCGACTCCAACATGAACGAGGTCACCACGCTGCTGAAGATCGGCAGCGCCGACATCGTGCTGCGCATGATCGAGGCCGGGGTGACCATGCGGGACCTGACGCTGGAGAACCCGATCCGCGCCATCCGCGAGGTGTCCCACGACATCACCGGCCGGCGCAAGGTCCGCCTGGTCAGCGGCAAGGAGTGCAGCGCGCTGGAGATCCAGCAGGAGTACTTCACCAAGGCGAGCGAGTTCATCGAGCGGCGCGGCGCCGACGAGACCACCAAGCGCGTGCTGGACCTGTGGGGGCGGGTGCTGGCCGGGGTCGAGTCCGGCGACCTGTCCGGCGTCGAGCGGGAGATCGACTGGGTGTGCAAGCTGCGCCTCATCCAGCGGTACCAGGCCCGCCACGACCTGCCGCTGTCCCACCCCCGGATCGCGCAGATGGACCTCGCCTACCACGACGTGCGGCGCAACCGCGGCCTCTACGCGCTGCTGGAGCGCAAGGGCGCGGTGGACCGGGTCGCCACCGACCTGCAGATCTTCGAGGCGAAGGAAACCCCGCCGCAGACCACCCGGGCTCGGCTGCGGGGGGAGTTCATCCGCCACGCGCAGGAGAAGCGGCGCGACTTCACGGTCGACTGGGTGCACCTCAAGCTCAACGACCAGGCCCAGCGCACCGTGCTCTGCAAGGACCCGTTCCGCGCGTACGACGAGCGCGTGGACCGGTTGATCGCGAGCATGTAGCGGCCCGGTGGCGGCCTGCCCCGCCCGGGCGTGTCCGGCTGGCTCGCGTCGCCGGCCGGGGGAGGCACTGCTAGTCTCGTACATGTGTCCCGATCCCGGACCGAGCGGCTCGTCAATCTGGTGATCTGCCTGCTCTCCACGCGGCGCTACCTGACCGCCGCGCAGATCGCCGCGACCGTCCCCGGCTACGAGCACGACCCGACGGATCCGCGCGAGCACGAGGCGTTCCAACGCAAGTTCGAGCGTGACAAGGCCGAGCTGCGAGATCTGGGGGTGCCGTTGGAGACCGGCACCACGAGCGTCTTCGACACCGAGCCCGGCTACCGCATCGCCCGGCGCGACTACGCCCTGCCCGACATCCGGTTGGAGCCGGACGAGACCGCAGCCGTCGGCATCGCGGCCCGGCTCTGGCAGCACGCGGGCATGGCGGCCGCCGCCTCGTCCGGCCTGCTCAAGCTGCGGGCGGCCGGGGTGGACGTCGATGTGTCGGCGACGCTCGGCGTCGAGCCGCTGGTCACCGCCGACCCGGCCTTCGAGCCGCTGCAGGCGGCCGCCCGGCGCCGGCAGGAGGTGCGGTTCGACTACCGCACGCCGGAGGACGACGTGGCCCACACGCGGCGCCTGCAGCCGTGGGGGGTGGTCTCCTGGCGGGGGCGCTGGTACGTCGTCGGCTGGGATCTCGACCGCGAGGCAGTGCGCAGCTTCCGCATGTCCCGGATCGTCGGCCGGGTGACGCCGGTCGGCCCGGGGAACGCGTTCACCCCGCCACCCGACCTGGACCTGTTCAGCTACGTCTCCCGGTGGTGGTCGACCCCGGTCGAGCACCCCAACCGGGCGGTCGTGCGGCTCAAGCCTGGCCGGGCGGCCGGCGTCCGGCGCCGGGCCGAGAGCGTCGAGTCCGGCCCGGATGGTGACCGGGTGGTGCTGCGCTACTCCGATCCGGACTCGCTGGCCCGCTGGCTGGTGGGGTACGGCTCAGACGTGGTGGTGCTCGAGCCCGACGAGGTGCGCAAGGCGATCGTCGCCCGCCTTCGGGACCTGGTCGCGACGCTGTCCGGCCCTGGCGGGGAAGAGGCCGGCGGCGCGGGGGAGACCACCGCGCCCCCACGGCAGCCCGCCGGAGCCGAGGCGGAGGTGCCGGCGTGACCACCACGACGGCCGGGGAGCGGCTCGGGCGGCTGCTCAACCTCGTGCCCTACCTGCTGGCCCGGCCCGGCATCCCGATCGCCGAGGCCGCGGCCGACCTGGGCGTCTCCGAGCGTCAGCTCCGCGAGGACCTGGAGTTGCTGTGGGTGTGCGGGCTGCCCGGCTACGGGCCCGGTGACTTGATCGACCTGGCCTTCGACGGCGACCGGGTGACCGTGACCTTCGACGCCGGCATCGACCGGCCGCTGCGCCTGACCCACGACGAGGCGCTGGCGCTGATCGTGGCGCTGCGCATGCTCGCCCAGTTGCCGGGCAACGCGGACCTGCCCGGCGGCACGGGGAACAGCCGGGACGCGGTGGAGCGGGCGCTGGCGAAGATCGAGTCGGCGGCCGGCGACGCGGCGGCCGGGCTGCCCGTGGCGGTACGCCTGCCCGGCTCGGCGGGCGCGGAACGGGTCGCCCAGCTGCAGCAGGCGGTGCAGCGGCGCCGCGCGCTGCGGATCACCTACTACACCGCCACCCGGGACGAGGTGACCGAGCGCGTGGTCGACCCGATGCGGGTGTTGCTGGTCGGCGGGCACGCCTACCTCGAGGCGTGGTGCCGGCGGGCCGAGGCCGTCCGGATGTTCCGGGCCGACCGCATCGACGACTGTACTGAGCTGGATGAGCCGGCGAACCCGCCGCCGCAGGCGCGGCCCGCCGAGGTGCGCGACAGCATCTTCACGCCGAGCCCCGAGCTGCCGCTGGTCACGCTGCGCGTCGGCCGCTGGGCGCGGTGGATCACGGAGTACTACCCCTGCGAGCAGGTCATCGAGGAGTCGCCCGATCGGTGGCTGGTCTCGTTGCGCGCCTCGGACCTCGCGTGGGCCCGGCGGCTGGTGCTCGGGCTGGGCACCGACGTCACCGTGCTGGACCCGCCCGAGCTGGTCGAGGCGGTCCGGCGGGAGGCGACCGAGGCGCTGCGGGCGTACGAGGACGGGTCGGCGCCCGAGGGCGGGGGTGAGGCGTGACGACCGCGGCCGTGGTCTGGGTGTGCGTGGGGCTCGTGGTCGCCGGCATCGGCCTGGTGGCCGCCGCCGTGGCACCGCTGACGCGCCGGGCGCCCGTCGTGCGTCGGACCCTGCGTCGCCTGGCCCGGCGGCGGGAGGATCTGGAGCGGCTGGCCGCCCGGGCCGACGGGCTGCGGGACCAGCTGGCGGCCCTGGAGGAGCGGGCGCGGGAACAGGCCGAGGTGCTGGCGGCCCGCCGGGCGGCGGCCGCTGAAGGCGATCTTTCGTGATCCGATTGTCATGTGGCCAGGTTCCCAATACCCGGAGCTCGCGTACGATGGGTCGCATCCTGCGTAGTGCTCTGGGGGCGGCGCCCTCAGACCCACGACCTTGTGAGGTGGACCGATGCCTGGTTTGAAGCCGTGGCACATCATCGTCGTGGTGCTGGTGGTCCTGCTCCTCTTCGGCTCCAAGCGTCTGCCCGACCTCGCCCGGTCGGTGGGTCGCTCGCTGCGGATCATCAAGGCCGAGACCCGGACGCTCATGGATGACGACCTCGCCAGCAAGGCGGAGCCGCGCACCGCCCGGGCCCCGTTGACGATCAGCGACGACGAGCCGTCGCCGCTCGCTGAGTCCCCGACCTCCACGCGCGACAAGTAGGTCGCTTCCTCACCCCGCGAGCCCGGAGGGGCACCGTCCGTGAGCCCGCTCAAGCGGCGCCGGCCGTCGAACTTCCAGCGCGCGGCCGACGGCTCGATGACGCTCATCGAGCACATCTACGAGCTGCGCAACCGCCTGGCCAAGGCCTGCCTCGCGATCGTCGTCGGTACCGTGATCGCGTACTTCTTCGCCGACCAGGTGCAGGCCTTCGTCCTCCGGCCGTACTGCGACTACGCCCTGGCCCATTCGGTCACCCAAGAGTGCCGCATGAACGCGACGGGAGTGCTCGACGCGTTCATGCTCCAACTCAAGATCGCGCTGTACCTCGGGCTGGCGATCTCCGCGCCGCTCTGGCTCTACCAGCTCTGGGCGTTCGTGGCGCCCGGGCTGCACCGCCACGAGCGTCGCTACACGTACGCGTTCGCGGCGGTGGCGACCCCGCTGTTCCTGGCCGGCATGTGGCTGGGTTTCGAGCTGGTCAGCCGTAGCATCCCGATCTTCCTCGGCCTGACCCCCGACCTGCAGCTCACGCTCGACATCACCGGCTACTTCGACTTCGTCACGTTGGTGATGGTCGTCTTCGGTCTCGGGCTCGAGCTGCCCCTGTTGGTGCTCATGCTCAACTTCGCCGGCGTGCTCAGCGCCCGACGGATGCTCAGCTGGTGGCGTCCCGCGGTGCTGCTGATGTTCCTCTTCGCCGCGCTGGTCACCCCGACGCCCGACCCGTTCGGCATGACGATCCTGGCGGTGGCGATCGCGGCGCTCTACTTCGCCGCGGTGGGCGTGGCCTTCCTCAATGACGCCCGGCGGGCCAAGCGGGCCGCGCGGGAGGCGGTGGCCGACGACGAGGCGTCCCCCATCGAGCCGGTGTCCCCTGTGGACGCTCCACTGTGGGGTGTGCACGGCGACCCTGACAGCGAGCGGCACCAGTGAGCACGGTCGCCGTGCTGCGTAACCCGACGGCGGGGCGCGGCCGGCATCGCGACGGTGTCACGTCCGCCCTGCGGGCATTGGCCGAGGCCGGGCATGTTGTGAAAGCAATCGATGCCACTTCCCGGGACGAGGCTGCGGCGGCGAGCCGGCGGGCGGTCGCGGACGGGATCGATGCCCTGGTCGTCATCGGCGGCGACGGTACCGTCCACTTAGGACTGCAGGCGGTCGCCGGCACCGAAGTGGGGCTCGGTGTCGTCCCCACCGGCACCGGCAACGACTTCGCCCGCTCGCTCGGTGTCCCGCTCGACCTCGCCGCCGCCGGCCGGACGATCGCCCGCGCGCTGGACGAGGGTCGGCGCACCACCATCGACCTGGCGCAGATCGCCCCCGGCTCGACCGCGGAGCCGGACCGGGCGGGTGGCCCGGTGGCCGGCGGGTCGTCCTGGTGGTTCGGGGCGGTGCTCGCCGCCGGCTTCGACGCGCTGGTCAACGAGCGGGCGAACGCGATGCGCTGGCCCAAGGGGCGCCGCCGCTACGACCTGGCCGTCCTGGCCGAGCTGATCAGCATGGACCCGCGGCACTACCGGATCACGCTCGACGACACGGTGCTGGAACAGCCGGCGTGCCTGGTCGCGGTCGGCAACACACCCTCCTACGGCGGTGGCCTGCGCATGTGCCCCGACGCTGAGCCGACCGACGGCCTGCTCGACGTGATCGTTGCCGACCCGGTCAGCCGCCTGACCCTCATCCGGCTCTACCCGAGCGTGTTCCGCGGCGCCCACGTGCGCCACCCGGCGGTACGCGCCTACCGCACCCGCAGCGTGACGATCGAAACCCTGCCGCGTCCGTCCGGGCGGGGTGGGAGCCGGTCGCGCGACGGGGCGGACGTGATCGTGGGCTACGCCGACGGCGAGCGGATCAGACCGCTGCCGCTCACCATCACGGCCGTGCCCGCCGCGCTGCACGTGCTCGTCTGACGAACACCCACCGAGTTGGGGCCTGAGGCCCGGCTGGCCCTGCCATCCGGCCCTGGGGCGGGCGTACCGGCGCTCGCCGTCATCGCCGCGCGGTCACCGGATAGCCTTCCTGGTATGACCAGCCCCGCCGAGCGGTATGCGGCGGCTCGCCGGCGGGCCGAGCTGGCCGCCCGCTTCCCCGCCCTCACCGCGTTCGCGCAAGAGCTGGAGTTCGAGCTCGACCCGTTCCAGCGCGAGGCGTGTGAGGCCCTGGAGGAGGGCAGCGGGGTGCTCGTCTGCGCGCCGACCGGGGCCGGTAAGACGGTCGTGGGCGAGTTCGCGGTGTTCC
Source organism: Micromonosporaceae bacterium (assembly GCA_019690055.1). Taxonomy (GTDB): domain Bacteria; phylum Actinomycetota; class Actinomycetes; order Mycobacteriales; family Micromonosporaceae; genus DATBGZ01. The sequence goes on along the minus strand of JADGGF010000069.1, from coordinate 3,899 downwards.
TGGCGCTGCGCCAGGGCCGCAAGTGCTTCTACACGACCCCGATCAAGGCCCTGTCGAACCAGAAGTACAACGACCTCGTCCGCGTGCACGGGGCCGAGAAGGTCGGCCTGCTCACCGGCGACAACGCGATCAACGGGGACGCCCCGGTGGTGGTGATGACCACCGAGGTGCTGCGCAACATGCTCTACGTCGGCTCGCCCGCCCTGCGCGACCTCGCGTACGTGGTGATGGACGAGGTGCACTACCTGGCAGACCGGTTCCGGGGTGCCGTGTGGGAGGAGGTGATCATCCACCTGCCGGCCAGCGTTACGCTGGTCTCGCTGTCGGCGACCGTCTCCAACGCCGAGGAGTTCGCCGAGTGGCTGGTCACCGTACGGGGCCAGACCCGGGTAGTGGTCACCGAGCACCGGCCCGTGCCGCTGTGGCAGCACATGCTGGTCGGCCGGCGCATGTTCGACCTCTTCCACGACTCGGCGGCGGCCAAGGCGCACGAGGTGCACCCCGAGTTGCTGCGCTACACCCGGGAGCTGAGCCGCCGGATCGACGAGCAGCGCTGGCGGGGCCGGGGGCGGCGGTACCAGGGCCCCAGTCGTCCCGAGATCGTGGAGCGCCTCGACCGCGAGGGCCTGCTGCCCGCGATCATGTTCATCTTCAGCCGGGCCGGCTGCGACGCGGCGGTCCAGCAGTGCCTGCACGCCGGACTGCGGCTGACCGACCCGGCCGAGCGGGCCGAGATCCGGCGCATCGTGGAGAGCCGCACCGCCGCCATCCCGTCCGAGGACTTGACGGTGCTGGGCTACTGGGAGTGGCTGGACGGCCTCGAACGCGGGCTGGCCGCCCATCACGCCGGGCTGCTGCCCACCTTCAAGGAGGTCGTGGAGGAGCTGTTCGTCCGCGGCCTGGTCAAGGCCGTCTTCGCCACCGAGACCCTGGCGCTGGGGATCAACATGCCGGCCCGGTGCGTGGTGCTGGAACGCCTGGTGAAGTTCAACGGCGAGGCCCACGTCGACCTGACCCCGGGCGAGTACACCCAGCTCACCGGGCGGGCCGGCCGCCGCGGCATCGACATCGAGGGGCACGCGGTTGTGGTGTGGACCCCCGACGTGGACCCGCGGCACGTGGCCGGCCTCGCCTCGACCCGCACCTACCCGCTGCGCTCCAGCTTCCGGCCGTCGTACAACATGGCGGTCAACCTGGTCGGGTCGGTCGGCGGCCCGGCGGCCCGGGAGCTGCTCGAGTCGTCGTTCGCCCAGTTCCAGGCGGACCGGTCGGTGGTCGGCCTAGCCCGCCAGGTCAAGCGCAACGAGGAGGCCATCGCCGCCCACACGGTGGAGATGGCCTGCGACCTGGGCGACTTCGCCGAGTACTTCGCGATCCGGCAACGCATCGCCGAGCGGGAGAAGGCGCTGCACCGCAGCTCGGTCGCGGCCCGGCGGGCGGCGGCGGTCGACTCGCTGCAGAAGCTCCGGGTCGGTGACGTGATCCGGGTGCCCTCCGGCCGGCGGGCCGGGCTCGCCGTGGTGCTCGACCCCGGCGACGGCGGTCGGCTCGGGGAGCCGCGACCGCTGGTGCTCACCGAGGACCGCTGGGCCGGTCGGCTGGCCGCAGCCGAGTTCGTGGCCCCGGTCGAGGCGCTGGCCCGCGTCCGGGTGCCCAAGCACTTCAACCACCGCTCGCCGCGTGAGCGGCGCGACCTCGCCGCCACCGTACGGTCGCTGGTGGCCTCGGGGGAGATCCCCCGCCGCGCCGGTCGGGCCCACCGCGGCACCGGCGAGGACGAGGAGCTGCTGGCGCTGCGCCACGAGCTGCGTCGCCACCCCTGCCACGCGTGCCCGGACCGCGAGGAGCACGCCCGCTGGGCGGAGCGGCGGGCCCGGCTCGAGCGCGAGACGAGCGGCCTGCGGGAGAAGGTCGAGAGCCGTACGGGCTCGCTCGCCCGGACCTTTGACCAGGTCTGCCTGTTGCTGACCGAGCGGGGCTACCTGGCCGGCCCCGAGACCTCGCCACCCGCCGACGACGTCGAGGCCGCGCTGCGCCGACCGGGCGGGCGGAGCGGCCGGGATCGGGGTGGCCCGGGTGGCGAGCGGCGTGTTCCGCCCGCCCCGACGACCGTGACCGAGGCGGGCCGCCTCCTGTCCCGGATCTGGAGCGAGGCCGACCTGCTCGTGGCCGAGTGCCTGCGCCGTGGCGTGTGGAACGACCTGCAGCCGGCCGAGCTGGCCGCCGTCGTGTCGGTCGTGGTCTACGAGGCACGCCGGGAGACCGAGGAGGCGGCCAACGTGCCCCGCGGTCCGGTGGGTACGGCGATCGCGGCGACGCTGGACGTCTGGCAGGAGTTGGCCGCGGCCGAGGCCGAGCATGGCCTGTCGCTGACCCGCGAGCCCGACCTGGGCTTCGTCTGGCCGATCTACCGCTGGGCCCGGGGGGAGAGCCTGGCGAAGGTGCTCGCCAGCGGGGTGGAGGCGGAGATGCCGGCCGGCGACTTCGTCCGGTGGGCGCGACAGGTGGTGGACCTGCTCGGCCAGATCGCCCAGGCCACCAACGACCCGGCGATGCGGGAGCGGGCCACCGCCGCCATCGACACCCTCCAGCGCGGCGTGCTGGCCTACGCCACCACCGTGTAGCGGCACCTTTCGCGGTCGATAAGGACCCTTTTCGCTGTAAATAAAGAGCCTTTTCGGTGTAAGGGAGCCTATTCCGGCACGGCGACGCCACCCTCGCAGCGGGGTGTCACCGCCGCGCGGTGGCAGTTATGTATCCAACCCGGTCGCGCTGCGGCGCGTTACTTGCCATCCCGGCCGGCGTTGGGCAGGATGCCGCGTGCGGGGGGATGCTGGCGGTCGCGCTACCGCGTGGAGCCAGCGGTTTTTGATCAGCGGCGGTACATGCGCCCATGGAGGCGTGCCGGAGGCCCCTCATGCCCATCGATCATTTCTCGTACGGCGTGGTGACGCCGACGCTCTCCTACGCGCTGTCGGTGCTGGGTTCGCTGCTGGGCCTGGTCTGCACGGCCCGGGCCCGAGCCATGGAGGACTCGAAGCGCCGCGCCCGGTGGCTGCTGCTGGCAGCCTGGTCGATCGGCGGGACCGGCATCTGGGTCATGCACTTCATGGCGATGCTCGGCTTCAGCGTGCCCGGAATCCCCATCCGCTACGACATTGCCACCACGGTGGCGAGCTGGCTCACCGCCGTCGTCGTGGTCGGTATCGGGGTGTTCATCGCCGGTTTCGGCCAGCCCGGCCCCGTCAAGATCATCATGGGTGGGGTCATCACAGGCCTCGGTGTCGCCGCGATGCACTACACCGGGATGGCCGCGATGCGGATGCCGGCCATCGTCCACTATGACCAGTCGCTGGTGGCGGCATCGATCGCCATCGCGGTGGTCGCCGCCACGGTCGCGCTGTGGTTCACGGTCGCCGTGCGACGGGGTTCGATGATCCTCATCGCCGCGCTGGTCATGGGCGTGGCGGTCAACGGCATGCACTTCACCGGAATGTTCGCCATGAGCGTCGAGCCCGACCCGTCGCCCGGGCCGGTCACCGGTCTCATGCCGATCTACTTCGTCGCGCCCATCGCGCTGTTCGTGATCCTCGTGGTCATCGTGCTGCTGACCGCGCTGATCAGCCGCGGCGGGATGGACGACGCGGGGTCCGGGTCGGAGTCGGGGACGGATGCCCTGACCCGCCGCCTGCTCGCGGAGGCGGCGCCGGGCGCGCGGGCGGGGTTGGCGGGCGCGCCGGGATCGGCCGGCCAGACCCGTCCCGGCAGCCGGATCGCCGGCGCCTTCGGCGTCCGCCCCAGCCGCTGAGCCCCCTCCTTTCGTGTCAGGAAGGCATCAGGTGTCTGTAGGGCGTCCTTCCTGGGCAGAAAACGTCAGGAGGGCGTCCTTCCTGACACAG
>JADGGF010000726.1 GCA_019690055.1 Micromonosporaceae bacterium | reverse complement strand
GTGGAGGTACGCCCGATCGGGGCCGGTCCGCGGGCTGAGGACACGCCTCTGTCGTGATCGGTCCACAGTCGACGGTTTCGAGCCGGCTCGAGGACCTGCTGCGCGAGCATGCGCCGCAGGTCCTCGGCGCGCTCGTGCGACGGTACGGGCACTTCGACGCGGCCGAGGACGCGGTGCAGGAGGCGCTGCTCGCGGCCGCGACCCAGTGGCCGACCGAGGGTGTGCCGGAGGAACCGCGGACGTGGCTGATCCGCGTGGCCTCCCGGCGGCTCATCGACATACTCCGCAGTGAGCAGGCGCGCCGCGATCGGGAGGCGGCGGAGGCGATCAAAATCCCGCCTGAGCAGTACCTCGCCCCGCCGGCGGACACCACGGCGCCGAGGGACGACTCGCTCCTGCTGCTGTTCCTGTGCTGCCATCCCGCGATCACCCAGACGTCGCAGGTGGCGCTGACGCTGCGGGCGGTGGGCGGGTTGACCACGGCGGAGATCGCGCACGCCTTCCTGGTGCCCGAGGCGACCATGGCCCAGCGGATCAGCCGGGCCAAGAAGCAGATCAAGAGCTCCGGCGTGGGCTTCCACCCGCCGCCAGCCGGCGAGCACGCCGCTCGGCTCGACGCCGTCAAGCAGGTGCTCTACCTGATCTTCAACGAAGGGTACGTCGCCACGTCCGGCGCGGACCTGCAGCGCCTCGACCTGGCGGCGGAGGCGATCCGGCTGACCCGCATGCTGCGTCGCCTGGTCCCCGACGACGGCGAGGTGGCGGGTCTGCTCGCCCTGATGCTGCTCACGCACGCCCGGCGTGACGCGCGGGTGGGCGCCGACGGGATCCTCATCCCCCTGCCGGAGCAGGACCGCAGCCGGTGGGACCGGGACGAGATCGCCGAGGGCGTGGCGCTCATCACCGACGCGATGTCCCGCTTCGACCTCGGCCCGTACCAGGTCCAGGCGGCGATCGCGGCGGTGCACGCGGAGGCGCCGAGCGCGGCCGAGACCGACTGGCGGCAGATCCTCGGCCTCTACAACATCCTGGAACGGATGACGAATAACCCCGTGGTGACGCTCAACCGGGCGGTCGCGGTGGCGATGGTCCATGGTCCCCGGACCGGCCTGACCTTCCTGTCCTATTTGGACAAGTATCCGCAGCTGGCCGGGCAGCACCGGTTGGAGGCCGTGCGGGCCCACCTGTTGGAAATGGCGGGTGAGCCGGAGCGGGCCCGGGAGTCCTATCTGACCGCTGCCCGCCTCACGACCAGCGAGCCGGAGCGGGTGTATCTGCTGCGCAAGGCAGACCTCGCGGTTTCGGGGCCGGAGCCGTCGGGGACGTCCTGAGTCCGACCGAGGGCTGTGCCCGACCCGCAGTCTGGTGGTCGTACGCGCTGCAGTTCCCTGTGGATGCACGGGGCGACTTTCAGTTCTGAAAGTGGAGGCTCAGTAACGGAACGCGCATTGGGAGCGCAGCCGGCGGGGTCGGCGAAGCGTCCGGAGGGCCGGCCTGGCTACGGGTACGCGCGGTACCCGTAGCCCGTGGTCGTTCCGTGCGCGAGCTGGCGGCGCACCGAGTCGATGGCGGCCGTCGCTCGTGCGGCGTCGGTTGACCCCACGCTGCCCGTGGCGGTGATGTGCTTCTCGCCGCACAGACATAACCAATAGATGATAATGATTCCCGGTTCGTAGTTGACGAGGGCGAGCAGGTTCGCGTACGGGATCAACGTCTGTCCATGGTAGGGACATTCGCCGACGAGCATTCTGAAACGTCCCCTCTCGTGGGGTCTCTGGGTGGGCGCCGCGAGGTGGTCCGGCGACGGCCCTACAG
>JADGGF010000725.1 GCA_019690055.1 Micromonosporaceae bacterium | reverse complement strand
GGTGGATAGAGATCAACTCCACTCTGCGCCCTAGATCAATGCGAACCGGGGGCGGGAATGGGAGGGCCGTCAGGCGGCGCCGATCCACTGCTCCCAGGTCAGCAGCCAGTCGCCGACCCCGTCGGTGAGCTCGCCGGGCTTGCCGGTATTGCGGACCTCGACGATGTCCCCGTAGCTAAAGTTGTTGAAGAACCATACCGCGTCGTTGGGCGACAGGTTGATGCAGCCGTGGGACACATTGCGCACGCCCTGGTCGTAGACGCTCCAGTCGGCCCAGTGGACATAGAGGCCACTCGACGTAAAGCGAACCGCGTAGGGGACGTCCTCTTCGTAGTACAACGGGTCGGTCTTCGGCAGGTCGGGGCGCATCCTGACCAGCGGGCTCTTCTCCATCACGACGAAGACGCCACTGGAGGTGCGCATGTCGAACCAGCCGCGGGACGAGTACTCGCCCTGCGCGCCCATGCTGATGCGCAGCCCGTCGGAGTGGTCGTAGGCGGGGCCGGGGAGGCTCGGGTCCCACGAGTCGGCGATCGAGGCGCTGACGTCGACGCCATCAATGTAAATGTGCATACGCTTCGTGTCATGGTCGGCGATGGCGATCTTCGACGGGCCGATGGTGAAGGTGGCCGTCTGGTTGGCCTGGCCGAACCGGCCGTCGCCGAAGTCCACGCCGTAGAGGTTGGCGTTCACCGTCACCTTCGTACCGGGCCGCCAGTACTCGCGCGGGCGCCAGTGGATCTCGTCGTCGCGGATCCAGCGCCACGCGCCTTTTGTCTTCGGTTCGGCCTTGACCTCCAGGGCCGCCTCCACCGCCGCCTTGTTGACCACGTTGCGGCTGAACTCGATGACGATCGGCTGGCCCACCCCGAACGTGCCGCCGTCCAGCGCCGGGCCGTACCCCCGGAACGCGCGGATCTCCGCACTCGTGTAGCCCCCGGGCTTGAGGGTGGCGAACGTACGGCTGCCCTCCACGGTCGTGCCGTCGGCACCGGTACCCCGGGCGACGAGCCGGTACGTCGTGTCGTACGTCAGCGTCGTCGTGCTGTGCCAGATGCGGCCGGCCGCGTCGTACGTCCCCGGCACCGCATTGCCGGCGCTGTCCACCAGGGACACGTCGTCGAGCTGGCCGTGGGTGATGCCGACGACCACGACCTTGCGCGGCGAGATGACCATGTTGTCGGCCTGCAGGAAGACGAGCTCGGCCGGCTCCGTCGGCGCGGGTTGTGCCGGCTCGCCCTCCGGTGCGATCGCGGCCAGATACCTCGGCGTGGTGCCGCAGCCCGATGCCGCGATGGCCAGCAGGGCCAGCACGGCCAGCAGCGCCCGCCCGCGTCGTGCGGTCGTCATCCCGAAAGGCCGGACCATCAGCAGACTCCTCGGCAGGGGGTGGGAACGTTCGGCGCCAGCGACGCGACCATGGCCGGCCGGCGGCCGGGACGACCGAACACCCGGTGGAGACGACGGGCACGGACCGTGGAGAAAGACACACGCGGGGCGCCTGGTTCGCAGGAGCATACCAGTCACGGTCACTGCATCGGGTACCGCCACCGGTCGTCCGATCCGGATCGTCGGTAACCCGATTCGGCACGTATACGGCGGTGCAACGCCCTGGAAACGAGCCTTGGGCACACTGGCCGGCGAGCGGGTGCGCTGGTGCAGCCGCACGGCAAGGCCTTGGCGATCCCGAGGAGGGGTGGTTACCGTGACTTCTGAGATCGACACCCCGACCGGGCCCGCCCCGGCGGGAGCCGATGCTGGCCGGCGTGCATCCGCGAGTTCCCGTCGCCTCGCTCACGACCTCGATGAGCGTGGATTTGAGCG